>JAQVRW010000179.1 GCA_028700875.1 Candidatus Zixiibacteriota bacterium
GTCGTTTGCCTGTGTGACATAGATCTCCCTTCTTTTCTCCTTGATACGGCCGAAATATAGGTCGGGTTGCGCTCGACGGCAACAAGGGAAATCCCCGCCCCGGCCGACCGTTCCCCCCTTGCCCGTCCAACTTTCGCTTGACAACTATCGGGGACGCGATTAATTACGGGCAATTTTGATAAACCCTACCAAGTTGAGGTGTACTATGGCGCGTTCCCTGCTGCAACTCACCGACCTGGGGGCCGATGAGATTTGGCACATTTTCGACCTGTGCAAGATGATGAAACGGGGGGAGATCGCCCCCAAACCGTATGCCGGCAAAACGGTCGGCTGCATCTTTCATAAACCGTCCCTGCGGACCCGGTTGTCGTTCGAAACCGGCATCGCCCAACTCGGCGGGCACTCGCTGTATATCACCAAGGATGAAATCGACCTCGGCAAACGGGAGTCGATTCACGACGCCGCCAAGGTGATGTCGCGATACCTGTCCACGATCGTAATCCGCACCTTCAGCCATGCCGATGTCGAAGGTCTGGCGGCCCACGCCGACGTCCCGGTCATCAACGCCCTGACCGATCTCACCCACCCCTGTCAGATTATGGGGGATTACTTCACGCTGTTGGAAAAGCGCGGCCCTCGCGATGACTACAAGATCGTCTACCTGGGCGACGGCAACAACGTGACCAACTCCTGGCTGAACCTGGCCGCCCGGATTCCGATGCAACTGACGATCGCCACCAGCGCCACGACCCCGCCCGATAAGGCCATCCTCAAGCGGGCCAAAGAAATGGGCGTTTCCGAGATCGTCCTGACCGACAATCCTAAAGAAGCGGTCAAAGGGGCCGATGTAATCTATACGGATGTATGGGCCTCCATGGGCCAGAAAGACAAGGCAGAAGAGAAGGCAAAGCTACTTAAACAATACCAGGTTAACAACACGCTCCTGGGCCACGCGTCTCCATATTGTCTGGTGATGCATTGCCTGCCGGCCGAGCGGGGGAAGGAGATTACCGACGAGGTCATGGACGGGCCGCAGTCGGTGGTCTTCGATGAGGCCGAAAACAGGCTGCATATCCAAAAGGCGATCATGGTCTTTCTCATGTCCTGAGCCTCCGGCGCGCCAGGGTGGTTGTTGACCGCATGAAAGGAGACTGTTATCATGCGTTTCGGAACTCTCACCGCCCTGGCAGCGTCACTATTGGTTATCATGGCTTTGGCAATCGGTTGCTCCGATGACGATGCGACCGCCCCGTCTATTACCTACGGCGACAACGACGATCCGGTTTTCGTGCCGGTTCAGGCGCAGATCGATGAGGTCCTGAGCTCCATCGTCGGCGATTTCGCCGGCGGCATGGGCAGCCTGTATACCGTCATCGGCGACACCGTCTCCGTCAGAGCCGAATTGATGCCTCCGTGGATGGTTCCCAACCCTGACGAGGAACCGGTCGATACACTGATCGCCGGGTACGCCAACGACTGGCATTATGTCTACGCCTCCTACCTCGGCAACGCCTATCGGTCGACGTATCGCGATTCATTGCAGTACCGGATCGACGGCACCCCGGTGGAACATCCTACCACGGGCGTCGACTATGTCCATACCATCAAGAGCTGGGATATTACCGGCCTGAACCAAAACGTGAGCCATCTCGACCTCAACGGCCGTTCCGATTATGTCCTGGCCGATCTGGATCAGACCGTAGCGTCGATCGAGGGCAGCGCTCATCATATGACCGAGGCGACCTATGTCGCCACGGACACGAGCTTCATCGGCAACTTCAGTTTCGATATCACGGTCGATGGCGTGGAAGTAACCAAGGCCCCCACCGGCTGGCTCAACGCCTGCCCGACCAGCGGCTCGATCGCGCTGGTGCTGTCGCACGTCTATACCTGGACCAGCGCGAACGCCTCCGGTAACGGCAGCGGCAACTGGACGATTACCGCGGTCTTCGTCAACGGCGCCGCCACGGTCACGGCCGCCAACGGCACGGATACCTGGCAGTACACGTGCGACGTCTGCGAACCGGTTCAGTAACCGACGACTGCAACATAACAAGATTGCTCCCGGATACCCCACTCTCTCCTGGGAGTGGGGTATTCAATTTACGTGCGCGGTCCGCCTGTGGCGGATCATCGTCCGCCGCGTTTTCTTTGCCGGGCAAAATCATCGGCAACCCCCAAAAACGCCTATACCACCTTCGCTTGCCCGTCCACCGAACCGTAGGCGCGCGCGGCTGCACGCCCGCTTAAATCGCTAGCATTCCTCTACTGATTCGCGCCCGAAAAACCACGATTTTTCGCCGGACTATCATGGCCTCCTTGCGCTTGCACGGAAATGGGTTCGCTTTGTTATTTTTGATGTTTTTATTCATTCCGACATATCGGTTTGGAAACGTTTTTGGCTTTTGGGTGGTAGGGGCGCGGTTTCCGCGCCCGCGGAAACGATGTCTGAACGGGCCGGGAAACCCGGCCCCTACGACCAAGCGCCGATTCTGTGCGATGCCGGAAATCCATTCCTCATGCCATCGGACAACTTGCGGTCGGGAAAGGATTCCTGCCCGCGCAATAACGGCGGACCAGGGCGCCGATTCGCAGCCGCCAGCAATACGCAGACGTATAGAGGGTGATGGTTTCATCTATTAGAGGGGATGAGTTCGTAATCACCATCAAAGTAGTGTTGATTTTGCCGCGGCAGGAGACGGGAAGCGGGATATTGAACCCGGACGAACGTCCGGGCCACCCGCCCCGGCGAAAGCGTGTACAGAATCCCACTGTAGGCTGTGGGCTACCCGTTTACTTGACCGTGCTCCAAAGTGCAGCATTAAGTTGTCTTACAAAAGCATCAGAATAGTCATACGGCATCGATTGAAAAGCAATTATTCTCCAGAATGCCGAGTCGTTTTGAGCGATCTCAGCACTGAACTTGCTACTGGGGCTCGTGGCCGAGAAACCACTTCCCAGCCAAGTTAGCCGATCGCCTCTTTCTATATAACGTCCACCGTCAGTCAGTATCAATTCCGCCGCTATGGATTCCTTAAATGCGCGGATATAGTCATCCAATGCATAGTCGGGCGACTCTTCAAAGCCGAAGCTCACCATGGCATGGCCTGTTTTCTCTGTGAACGTGTATAGCCGAAGGTTGTCATCATTTTCAGGTTGGACAGAGTATTTCCATCCTGAATCAATCTTTGCACTATGACGCGTAACCGGATTTTCCCAAGAGTAATCTCCTTGTCCGGTACCCACCGGTTTTGCGTACCTTCCGGTTTGCTCCATACCATATAGCCCAACCATAATGATAAGGAGTGTTACGAACCCTATACCAAATGGAACGGTTTTGCGCACCCACCCTAAAGGCTTTGCGCGTACCCGAAACATCTCAGCTTCATCATAGCTCGCTTGCTGTCCTCTGCCGAGCCTGCGCGCCTGATATATCATAGTGAACAAGTTGATAAATGGAATTCCGAGGGCAAATCCGCTTATCCATACCGATGCATTGCGTTCGGCGTATTCACTAAAGCTCAAGGGTTTGCCGTCCAGCGTTCCGACTTTTAGGCCCAACAACGCTTTCCCAGGTGTATTCCCGCCGTATCGATACAGCGCGGCGTCAAAGATCAGTGACACAGGCAGACATAGGAAACCGAATATTTGGCTCCCACCGGGTGCGTTTAGCCACGTTACAAATGTTGACGACAAATAACCCAGTACTATACCTATGACTAGGGTTAGAAGCAACATCTCCCACCATACGTCAAAAATGCGAGCCAAGAACCGCGTCCAACAAGTTGCTAAGGGATAAGTCAGCGGATCGATTTCTTTTGTTGGCAAGGGTGGCGGAACAGCGGTTCTTAACTCATTCAATTCATCTATCTCTTCAAGAGGCCGCCATGAGTCCATACCTTCCCGCCACATCATCGTTTTGGACCCGATCTTTTTACTTAGGAATAATTGCCCAATAGCTTCCTTCTCAATCGGGCCTGTTTGTTTTCCCTTATATGTGTACCACCAAGCGTTCATTGTTTGTCCCTCCAATCAAAGGCCGGAGTCAAAAGGCGGTTGATTGTCGAGCGCCGTGAAACAATTCGCATTCCGTGATATTCCGAGTTGAACCGCACCGTGTCTCCAGTCAATGACCTTTCGATATAGTCCCCACGCTTTTCCCCTGCATATTTCTAATTCAAGTGTTAATGGCTACAGATTTCAGTTTGAAAAGTAGTATTGAGAATAGGAGCGCAACAGCAGTCGCAGTATCAACAATCGCCCAAGTGTTGCGACTGAGATGAACTGGAATGATAGGGTTGAATAGAAATGCGAGGATTCCGAATCCCCAAGTCCAGATGGAATTACCTGCCTTAACCGAAAGATACAAGCAAAATACAGTCGTTCCGCACACAACCCATCGAAGAAGTGTATAGTAGTCGTACGGATGACGACCAAGCGCCCAAAAGAGCAGACCAGCGGCAATAATCCGAAGAACGATTGACAGTGCAACTTCCCCTTTCTTCGGCATAGCATCCTCCCCCTATAACCCTTATCATTCGCCCGCCATTACCAGGCATCAGTAGCTTGCCCACCGCCGGCCGTGTCCCACCAAACTTGCTCCTTGCGAATCAAAAACCATATTATTTGAGCAAGCATAAGAATGATGAAATATTTCGCCAATCCCTTGATAAATGATTCGACGATTACCATCGGGCCAACGGTAAAACACAACTCGATTCTATTATATATTCCATTACACCGTTATAGCCACTAATTCCAATAGGGCTGAACCCGCGAGCCAATCCAGTTTGCCAAAATAAGAATCCCTCTGTAGAAACATACTCGTTACAGCTCATGGCTTCATCAATCGCTCGTTTCAGGTTCGGATCACCTCTCCTATAAAGGAGTCCGCAAGTGAGCGGATAATCATATTCAACACGTTCCTCGTCTCTCCCCTCTTCATGTGTTTCCATTGATATGCGTGATTCGACGCCGTAGTAGTTGGGGTCAAGCGTCTTCACACTATTAGGGATACACATCCATGCAATACTGGCAAGAATCACGCCTAATAAAAGGTAGACAATATATGCCGAAAGATTAACTGTGCACCTCTTGACAGTGTAAGCAAAGCCTACCAAGGCGGCGATTTCCCATACCGTATGAAAAGTCCAAGGAACGAATTGCGATGATTCTCTACCGCCCCAAATGGTCCCATATAGGACAAAAACTATTTCGGCTGCCGCACCTGCCAATATTGTAACGAAAATGCTCCGGCACCATTTATCGCGATTGTTCAGTAGTTTATCTTTCATCTCGTGCCCATAAAATGCATTCGGTGCCACTCAACGATCCGCTTTTCGAGCGTTGTAATCGGAGCGTCTCGTCCAGAGACAGAATATGACGATGAGTGACAATCCAAACAGGTCAAAACGCGGCATAGTAATTCGCCAACCATCGGGCGGAAAAAACCACAACAGGAGGGCCGCATCGAAGGCCAGGGCAAGCCAAGAAGGGAACCATCGCCGCCACCGACGGGGAATAATCTTTGCATTATTCATTTGTCGATATCCTCGTCACCACCAGTTGCAAGCCGGTGACCCACGCCTTGCTTTGGGATTTCCTCACTTCGTTGCCAATTCAATACTTCGCCCGCTGCTTATTTGGTACCTTACTATAATCTATCACAAAAACACCACTATTTCAATACAAAAAACGGCGGGTGGGCTGGCCGTTCGTCCGGGTGTCAAACTCCGAAAAAGACGGGCGAGAAGCCTCTCGCCCCTACGGTTCGGTGGTTATGCGGACGCAGACGGAATGGCGTTCCGCTTATTACTCCCGATCTGCAAAATCAACACCACTTTGATGGTGATTACGAGTCCATCCCCTCTAATAGATGAAACCATCGCCGTCTATACGTATGCGTATCAAACGCGGCCAAAAGTTGGCCGGGTGGCCCACCATTTATGGTGGGAAAGCGCGTGTAACAACGGTATTACTTTGTATTACAAAATGGCCAAAAACATCAAAAATGACAAACCGAAACCATTTCCCGGCAACTTCAACGCCGCCATGTCGGTACGACGAAAAATCGGCGTTTTTCGGCCGCAAATCAGTAGAAGAATGCTAGCGATTCGGGCGTGTGGCCGGGACGTTTGTCCCGGATGCCTGGACACGCAGGCAACGGCTTGACAGGCGCAACAAGGCGGAGTATTTTTGGGCCATGAAAGAAATCATGCGATACCCCGGATGTTTCGTCTGCGGCGACAAAAACGAAATCGGCCTGCGGGCACGGTTCTTCTGGGACGGCGACGACGCCGTCTGCGATATCGCCGCGCAGGAACTGTATGCCGGATACAAGGACATCTTTCATGGCGGCGTCCTGTCGGCCTTGCTCGATGAGATCATGGTCAAGGCGCTGTTGGCGCAGGGGATTCCCTCCGTCACCGCCGAGATGACCGTTCGCTATCGTCAGCCGGTCTTCTGCGGCGACCGTCTGCATCTCGAAGGCC
>JAQVRW010000180.1 GCA_028700875.1 Candidatus Zixiibacteriota bacterium
GAAGGGTTGAGCATGATCAGTCACCTATACCAGATCACCGGACCCCTGCCAGCAATATCGGCAACAGGGAGGCATACATAATATGATTCTCGATATTCGTCATCCAGCCATTCATCTTGGTCGTTCGGGCTCTCTTCCAGGGCTTTCCGCTACGACTCGGGTGGTTCGTAATTCCCCGGTACCCTGACGACAAGATATTTGCATCGGTCAAGGTCATACAACCCGCGCACCGATGGGATCGTGTCCGGAAGGTTGTCAGGAGCGTAGTGTGCCGCATCTCGAATATTGGGGACCCAATCGTCACCGTCCCAGTACCGGGTCCCCGGATGGTCTCCTCGGAACATAATGTAATAGTCATCGGTCATAAGGTTCACCATAAGGAGATATACCGAGGAAGCCCATCCCCGCAGACGATGACAGCATCAGGATACGGAGGCAGATGTTGCCATCGCATCATTGCAAGATCGGTTGGAATTTCGACCGAGGGCAATTGCCAGTCTCCCTGGGTGATCTGTTCCCCGTTCGGGTAGATTACAACCAACACACCCGAGAGACCGCAGGTTAGATTAACGAGCGCGATCGCAGCCCGGTCGTCACCGGCTCCCCGGATCTCCAGATCAATGATCTCATGAATCGGATTCTCGTTCCCATCCCCATCGACAAGTGCGTCCGGGACGAGATCTCTGGCCTGGTCATAATCATAGAGGACATCTTCACTGATCTGCTGACACCGATCCGCGTTCTCACGATCTTCTTCTTCAAGCAGGCTGATTCGATGATCGTAGATCCGGTTCAACTCCGTGAGTTCAGTTACGGAATATCCTGCTGTGGTTTCGGTCGTATACTGCATAATTTATCACCATAATAAACAGATAATGCGATGATCAGGTATATAATGGTATCCATTTCGCATTGTTTCAAACTATTACCTCGTGAATCTTTATAGGTTCACACCAAATGCCGGCCTCGGTAAACCGAGCAACCAGTTCGCCGAAGTTGTGCACATTCCAATCGGAACGCTTGCGATACAGGGTAAACGCTCGGTCCGCGTCCGATTTAGAGTGAAACGCCAGATGACCCAATGTAACCTGCTCGTAATGCGCATTATACTGGTATTCGTTGTATAGGACTCGTACGATGTGCATACAATCACCGCAGAAATCCGTTAAACTGCCACGTAAACCGGTTTGATTCGCCACCTTCCCGGAGAACGTAATCAAAGATTTCGCCGATCAGGTCCCCATCCGCGTCGCCAAACACGCATTCCGTGTCGCCTGGTTGCAGGACGAAATACCGGCGTCGCGCCGATTCCACCACGTTCTCGAACGAATGGTATTCGTTATACAACGCATTGAATTCATCGATTAGATGCCGGTTCTCGATCACGAATTCGACCAGATTGACCGGCTGGGCGGTCTTGTTCGTGATAATGAAACTGGTGGAACTGGAATTGCTCACAAATCCATAACGAACATTCATACGAAAACAGCGCGGATACCACCGGTTTCAACCGATTGAGAGGGCGCGCTCTCCATAACATTTTTGTAGTCAAACGTCGATACATTTGGTACGCATTCCTTACCCAACTTGGGCACTCGGGAATGTCGGTTGACTGCTCCAAAATTCCCGGAGTTCAGTAGAGTGGGTGTGGAGGAAGATGTAGCCGGTGATTCCGTACAACTACGGATAATCGGTAGCGGCCGCGTCAACCGGCCTGCACGAATAAGGCCGTTCTCGGTAAACTTCGTGCGAATTAAATTGGAACGCTGCATTGGTTCAAACCTCTGTATCGTTGCAAGCCACCGGTTTTTAACCGGTGGTAGTTGACTTCGGAAAGGTCGGGATCCGGACGGTCGTATACTCGACCGGCAACGGTTCGCCATAGGTGGCGTTATAATCGTCGATCTTCTTGTCGATGCGTTCGATCCACGTGGTGATCTGGCGCACGGAATCGGCAGTCAGGTTATAGTCTTGCCGCCGGCGTTGGGTGCGTTGCTCGGCCCGCTGGCTTGCATAGTAGGCCGGGGTTTGATAGATATGCGTGGATGTTCGCACCCCATCGGTCCCCTGTTGGCGCATCCACCTTTTAATATTTTCATTGATCATATCATACTGGGCATCGTGCGACGATGCGAACCCCATCACGTTATACCGGACGATATCGCCGTCGATATAATGGTAGGCAAACAATTCGGTGGGATGTGTGGCCGATTCGATCTGTGCCTGGATGGTTGCATCCTGGTGGCATCCCCAGATTATGTCAATATCGTTTGACGGATGTGAGAAGACGGTGAGACGGATGAACCCGTAGGCCGCGAGATCGGTGGCAATCGCGGCAAGTATCCGCTCTTTCGCGGCAGGTAGACACCGATACCCGTTCGGGTGCAAGAGACCAACCACTGTCATGGTTAGGCCGCAGGACGGGCACGTGTATCTGAAGTTATCGAGCATTTCCGGGAACGGGGTGTTGCAGGTGGGACAGGTTGCGTGATGCATGATAATTTTCCTCAAAACGTCGGGATCCGGACGGTCGTGTACTCGACCGGCAACGATTCGCCATAGGTGGCGTTATAATCGTCGATCTTCTTATCGATGCGGTCGATCAGGGTGGTGATCTGGCGCACGTAGCCCGCGGTCAGGTTGTAGTTTTGCCGCTGGCGTTGGGTGCGCTGTTCGGTCCGCTTAATAGCATAATAGGCCGGGGTTCGATAGATCAGTGGAGAATATCGAACCTCGGTGGTTCCGTGCGACTGCATCCAGGCGCGAATACCAAGGACTATTGGATCATAATGCGTATCGTTTGCTTCACAATACCGAAGGATATCGCCGATCACATACTGGTAGCAGTATAGTTGGCCACGATGTGCGGTCGATTCAATATGCGTTTGAACCGTCGCGTCCTGGTGTCGTCCCCAGATGATGTACGGAATTGTGTTGTTCGGTGTTCGTGATGAGATGACAAGATGAGCAAACCCGTGGGCTGTGAGATCGGTGGCTATCGCTGCGAAGATCCTGGCCCGGGTGGATGGGCGGCACTGATAGACATGGTTCATGGTCAGCGTCCCGATCGCGGTCAGGGTCAGGCCACATACCGGACACCGATAATCATGAAAACGATCATCTGCATCAGAGATCGGGGTGGTGCAGGTGGGACAGGTTGCGATATGCATATCACTCCTCCGATTTCAGTTTGGGGATCCGGAGCGTCACCATGGTCGCGTTCTCCAGCGACCCACCCCCCTCGTGATACTGGCGGGCGCGGTCCAGCAGGACGTTCACCGCCCGCATGAGGTAGTCGATATCGCAGCGAATGATGTCACGATCCCCCTGCGCTGCCCCGTCCCGTTTGTTGCGTTGGTCGCGGCGACTCGCATACACATGCATCGGTAACTGAAAAATACTTGGCGGCATCGGCTGGATCCGGTGGACGGTCATCCAGTTCCCGATCGCAAGGTAGGTGATGCGGAACCGTTTGGTATACTGCAGTGAGGTGTGTCCGGGTCCGCTGTAATGGATATCCCCGGCCCGGACAACTTCATACATCTGGTGACGGTAGGTGTAGGTGTATAGGCGTTCGCTTCGGGGAAGCTCAACCAGTCGTTTATTGATGTTCGGTGACTGGTGCCGGCCAGACACGATAAACGTCGGTGGGTTCTGCTCCACTTCATCGATCATGATCTCAATGAACCCGTGATCCGTCAGATCCTGACGGATGGCCGCGAGCACCCGGTCGCGGCGGGCCGGGTCCGGCCGCATCCCACCAAGATAGATATACCCGATCTTCCGGGGTTTTGGGTCGCAGTTCGGGCAATAGATCTTCTTGTTATGGCTCCGGAGATAGACGGGCGCATGGCCGCACTCCGGGCATACCGTATCGGGAGCGTCAAGTAATCGCATTCAAATCACCGCATTTTTAAATATATGGTCACCAGTTCGTCATAGATGTTGCGTTCAGTCGTGAAATGTTCTGGCGTATTATCCGTTGTATGATACAACAGGTGGGCGAGTTCGTGGCAGACCGTGGGGAGGGTGGCCAGTAACGCCTTGAGTTCATGCTGCCCGATCCCGCCGCCGGTCAGACGGAACCGTTTCAGCGCCAGATGTGCCCGGTCCAGGATGATCACCCCGTCGTGGACGACCCCACCCACCTGCATCCGTTCCCGGTCGACCATCTGATCGCCCACCCGCACCTCCAGGGTCATGGCGATCTTCCCGATCCGAAAAACATTCGGGACCTGGTAGTGCTGGCAGATCGGGGCCAGGAGCGCGAGGTACCGGGCTTCTTTCTGGGTTTGTACACCGACGTTCGAGATCACGTGCCGGCGCACAAGGTTCTGTTCGATCTCGCTGATGTGCGGGACCCGATATTTTCGGAACACGTTCTGCTGCAGAACGTTGGTGGCCGTGACCACCGTGAGGCCGTAGTACCGGGCTTTCGCCACCAGTTCCCGGACGTCGTCGAGTTCGTCGGCACTGACCCAGACCGTGCGTTTCCACTTCTTGATCTCTGATCGGACCGACCGTTTTCGAGGCCGGGTGGCGTGGGAGTTCGGAGCCGGGACGGCCGGGCTCACCAGATCCTCATCGGCCCGGTCGAACGCGGCCCGATCGATGGTCGCGGTCGAGAAGACGAACGGGTCCGGATCGTCCGGTACCGGTGCCGGGATCCCCCCGATCTCCGCGAACATCGCGTCGTCCAGCACGTAGGCTTCATACTCGCTGACCGATAGCAGGTCGTCGATCACGCCGGCATACCGGGCGATCTGGTCGGTCGTGGCCTGTCGGACGAAGGCGCGATACAGGTCTCTGGTGCATTTACTGATCGCGCTGGCAAACGTCTCGCGTTTGGCGTCCCGCACGATCTGTTTCCGGTCGGGCTCTTTCAGCGTCAACGCCCGGGGTTTCATCTCGATGATCCCCCGGACGCCCAGAGTGTCGGCATACTCGCAGACCGTCCGGCGTTCGTAGTAAAGGGTGGGCGAGTGCCAGCCGCGGTCCGCGACGGCGAGCCGGGCGGTGAACAGCCGGGTTGAGAAATCTTTCGTAAACTCGCCGGTGACGTCGATGAAGACGTCCTGCCTCTCAATCGCTCTCCCGTTGAGGGTGACCGTATACGGCTGCAACGCCCCCACCCGAGCAATTTCCGCGACGATCGCGTCGGCATGGTCCCGGAGATAGGGGGCGGTCAGGGCGACCGCGAACCCGTGGTGGAATGCCGGCAGTCGGACGACCGTGGCGGCCGGCGTCCCGGTCGCAAACAGTGTCGGGATATCGATCCGGGCGGTCCATTTCCGGCTGGTGATTCGACACTCCTGGATGCCGGGGATGCCCAGGACGGACCAGAACCCGATCCCGAACCCCTCGTCGGTCGACTGCCAGTGCGAGTAGTCCAGGGTCAGGATGGTCTTGGGGTTGCCCGCCCCGCACCCGTCATCGACGAAGATAAGGGTGTCGTCACGAAGGGTTATTTGTACCGTCTTTGCCCGGGCCCGGTAGGCGTTCTGAAACAGTTCCGTAACAAAGACGAGCGGGCTGTCAAAGACGGTCCCGTTCTGGATCTTTCTCAGTTTGCCGATGACGTCGGACGTGATCGGCACCGAAATTGGTTCGTGCATCATACGTTCTCCCGAAAAAAAAGTTAGTTCTGGTCTGTATTCATGTCCAGCGCGTCCGGGTAGTCCCGGTTCAGCGCCATGACCGCGGCATCGACGAGATCGTCGATTGCAAAATGGTACTGCATGGCCGTCATATCCCGACCCCGCCGCAGACAAACGTCCACCCCGGTCGGGTCGACCGAGATCGTGAACACTCCCCGATGATCATCATCTTCAAAATCCCCGGTGTTCAGGAGTATGCCGACGGGTAGCGTCTCGATCGGGTACGCATCGACCACGATCGTGGTCTCGACCCCGGTGTCTTCTTCTTCTTCGTCACCGTCGTCGCCATCCACGTTGAAGAGCACCTCACAATCGCAGTTGCCTCCATGTGCATCCAGGTAGGCGACCGTCCCGTCGATATCGATCGGACCGACGATCCCGAGCGCCTCCATGAACGCCAGAACGGCCATCGCCTGGGTCAGGTCGCCGGCACAGTTCCAGCGCAAGTTCGTAAGGCGGTCGCCGGCACTGTCCCGGCGCAGATGCAGGTCTTCGTCCTCATCGACCTCATGGACATGGACCAGGGCGTCCAGGATATGGATGAACCGGTCCCATTCAGGGTGTTCGCGTGTCATAATCGTCGTCATACTTCTCAATCCTCCATTGTTCTGCTTTGTTCTCCGCTTCCAGCATACGTGCCAGTTCCGCAACACAGGCGGTGCGGCACAGGTTATCCCGGTGCCACGCAATCCGCACCTCTTCAATGAGCGAATCGACGACCGTCACCTTCTCGACGAGATCCGGAGGGATATGCATCCCACCAAACGAGCAGTAACAAGTGTCATGGATGAGGCGTGCAGTATCCTCGAACGTATCTTCGCTCTGGTGATACATGTTCTGCCAC
>JAQVRW010000181.1 GCA_028700875.1 Candidatus Zixiibacteriota bacterium
TGTACCGGGCATCTCCCTTGACCAGGATCATCTCCGGGGCGACAGGTGGCGTCTGGTTAGGGTTCATGCCAGACTCCTTTGCCAGCTGCGGCGATCATCGGCCGAAGTCCCGAGGCGATGCTTGGGCGAGAGACGCTCCAGTTCCGCCTCCACCATCAGCTTGATCATTCCCTCGAAGGAGACTTCCGGTTCCCAGAGGAACTTGCGGCGGGCGCGGGAGGCGTCGCCCAGCAGCGGAACGGTTTCGACGACCGCATCAGCGGACGGCTGGACCTCGACATGATCGCGCCAGTCCAGATCGGCGGCGGCGAAGGCCGCCCGGCAGAAATCTTCCACGTCATGCAACTGCCCGGTGGCGATCACATAATCGTCGGCGGTGGGATGCTGCAGCATCATCCAGAAGGCCCGCACATAGTCGCCGGCATATCCCCAATCGCGGCGCACGGCGAGCGTGTCCACGACCAGTTTTTCCTGCAGGCCCAGCTTGACCGCGGCGGCGGCCTGGGTGATTATCCGGGTGATATGATTGCGACTCCGGCGCGGCGATTCATGGTCGAACAGGATGCCGCAACAGGCTTTCAGTCCATACTTGTCCCGGTAGGCGGCGGTAGCGATGTGAGCATAGAGTTTGGCGGCCCCGAACGGAGTCACCGGGCCCCACGGCGTTTTTTCCGTCTGGGGATACTCGGTTGGCCGTCCATACATCTCCGAGGCCGAAGCCTGAAAGAACCGGATGGTCGGGTCGGCCAACCGAATCGCCTCCAGCAGGCGGATGACGCCCAGGCCGGCGGCCTCGGCGGTCATGGCCGGTTGCCGCCAGCCGCCGTCGGCGGCCGACGGACAGGCCAGGTTATAAATTTCCTCCGGCCGAACCTTGGCGATCAGCTGGATGAGCGAGAGCTGATCCATAAGGTCGGCCGGATACAAGTGTATGCGATGCAGAATGTGGTTGATCCGGTCGCACCGGTCCTGGGAGGAAAGGCGGACCGTGCCATGAACCTCATATCCGCGCGAGAGCAGAAACTCTGCCAGATACGAACCGTCCTGACCGGTTATCCCGGTTATCAGCGCCTTCATGGGGTATTCTCCTTCACCAGAATCATCACCATTCCACAAGTCCAGTCCGACGACAGTGCGAAAGCGGTATGGCTTTAGGCGACCATCATCGATGTCAGTTACCCATGGTTTAGCAAGGCCGATGCCGGTTGGGAATACAATCCAGCCATAGCTTATCTATTTACCGGGCAATTGGTTACGTTGTCGTGTGAAGGGATGGTTTTTGGGCGAAGATCGGATGCGGCTTTTTTTTCAATGATGCCGGGAATAGTTTTCCGGGTGTACGGTCGCATGCGACCGGGGGGCGTCATAACATATCGTATGATGGAAACATCGAAATCGCTGCCTGGAGGAGGGCGTTGAAAAACCCCAACGTCGTCAGCGCGAGGCCGTCGAAGGCGACCGTGGCGATCTAAGACCCTCTATGAACATTGAGATTGCCGCGTCGTCCGCCTGTGGCGAACTCCTCGCAATGACGGCGGAAACTATTTTGACACGCCCAGAGGGGTGAGGAACCCGACGCCCCATCGATATTATTTCAGAGGAGTTTCAGGAGGTGCGGTCGGAGAGGATTTGATGGTAGACCGATTCCAAGGCCTCAACATGGCGCTCCAGCGTGGGCGGGGCGTCCCAAAAGCGGTCGTAGGCGGCCCGTCCCATGCGGCGGACGAGGTTGTCATCGGCTAGCATCGTCATCTTGGTGGCCAGGTCATCGACGTCACGGCCTTTGAACCAAACCCCGGTTTCGCCGTCGATGACGGCGTCGCGCGCGGCGGATGTGTCGGGGATTATGGCCGGGAGGCCGCAGGCGGCGGCTTCCAGAACGGTCATTCCCTGAGTTTCATAGCAGAGCGAGGGGAGAACCAGTACTCGAGCCCAACTGAGATGCCGTTGCACGTCCGACGGGGGAACCCAGCCGGTGATGATGGCCTCGGGGCACAGGGAGGCGATGGTCCCACGTTGTTCGCCATCGCCGATGAACGTCACCGACACTCCGGCTTTTTGGGCGGCTTCGGCGAAGAGCAGCGTGCCTTTTTCGGGCGATAGCCGCCCAACATAGGCAAAGGGTTTGTTTCCGCCCGGATCGGGGCATGACGCTTGTTCGGCCTGAATCGGATTGGGGACGTCATACAGCCGGGCATCGGTCGGCAGATACGGTTGCATGATCTTGCGGCTAAACGGCGAGACGGTGATGAAATGGCGGATGCGACCGGGAATATGGCCCCGTCGCTTCTGCATCGTTTGTCTGGCGGCCCGCCAGGCTTTTTGCGCATAGCTGTTCTTGTCGCAGTTGCAGGTTAGACAAGATGGCGACATCGCTTTGAGCGTGCAGATTCGGTTCTTTTGGAAATCATAGAATCCGCCGTTGGGGCAGGCGGCGAAATAATCATGCAGGGTCATGACCACGGGGAAATGTTGTTTCAACGCAACGGCAACCGGGGCGGCCGTGAGCGCTTTGGTCCAACCGTGAACATGGATGATTGTGTTTGTAGGGTTGAGATTGTTCAGGACTTCGGCCATGCGTCGTCCGGCCGTTCGGTTCCAGAGGCCGCCGAACGCGGCGCGCAGCCGGTTTGGATCGGCGGCGATTTCGTGTTGGCCGAGACAGACGACATCGAGGCCATCCCGCGTCAACTCTTCCATGACCGGCCCGACCGCGGTGAAGACGGTCACGGCGTACCCGCGACGGGCCAATGCTGCGGCCGAGGAGAGCGCGACCATCGCGGTCCCGCCGTTGACATGGGCGAAATCATTGACGATAACCAAATGCGGTTTACGGTCGGTCATGGTCCATGATGGAATATGAATGTTGAGGCGACGGTTCTATTGCAGCCGGGCTTTCGATTTCCAGCGCGGAGGCAAACGCCTGCACCAGCCGGGCGATGTTTTCCAATGCCAGCACCTGCGGATAATAATTCGGTCCCGACCAGAAACCGTCGTAGGAGGCGGCGGTCATGTTTTCAATAGCCGCACAATCGGCGGCCAGATCGCGCCGGTATCCCTGCCGAAGCCCGAAGACCATCTCCCGCAGTTTCGTCAGGTCGCTGCAATAGCGAACGGTGGACAAGTCGCCATAATACATGGGGCTGAAAGTCACGGCCGGAATACCGAGAAGTCCTGCCTCCAGGCCCGAGGTCCCCGACACGGTAAAGACGATGGCGGCGCGGCGATAGATATCGAAATTCGACACATCATGGTGCAGGAGTTTTACGCCCGGTATGCGGCGCAGGGCGCGGAAGAAGGTAAGGTCTTTCATCCCCAGGAAATTGGGATGCTCTTTGACCACCAAGGTGGTATCGAACGGCAGCGCCCGGCGGATGTTCTTGATCAGGTCGAGCTGATCGCTGACATGCGAACCGAGGACGTCGATCGATGCTTCCGGTTGAACGTGAAGCGGGTAAAAGGCGACGCGCCCTTGTATTTGCTCGAGCCGATCGTACCGGCAGATATGGCGGGCGTAAAAACTGTTATTTACCCGTTTCAGCATCAGCCGTATGCGGCTGTCGAGATGATGGTGGGTCAGGTTGGGCCGGCCGAACAATGCCTTTTGACGGATGCGGTTGACCAGCGACCGTTTCAGACCGTCGGGAGTGACCACCCGCATGCGGCTGAAATCGGCGAAGAAATGCGGCCGGGGGAGATTGGCCGCGAAATCATCGATTAACTCCCGCCCGGAAAACTGCTGGTCGCCGTCGGGCCGGGGATGAAGCCGATGCTGCAGATACCCGTCGAAGAAGACGAACCGGTCGGCCGGGTAGCGAAGCCGTCCGGGGGCCAGGCAAGTCACGCCTAATTCCCGGCAGACGATATAGGCGATCAGCTCGTTCAGGTTGGTCGCCTCGGCGAAGAGATGCGAGATTTTGTTTTCGATCAGGAAGCGCTTGATGTGGCGGTAATAGAGATAGACGTATTGTTCGATATGCGGCGGATTTTTGGCCGCCACGAATTGATCCATCAGCAGGCTTTCGGCGGCGGTCAGGCCGGCGGTTGATTCGGCCCGGACGATCTGGTCGCGAAGCGTCGCCTGCGCCGTATTATCGAGGAAATCTCGCGGCGTATAGACCAGGGGGAGCAGGTTCTCGCGACGGACACCCTTGGCGATCAGCCATTCGGTCCAGTAGGGGTCGGTGGCGATCCAGAAGACGCGATGGCCCGCCTCTTTCAGTCCTCGGGAGATTTCAAAGAAGACTTTGGTCAGGTCAAAAATCGAAACAAAAACGACATTCCGTGTCATCATCTTTCTTCCCGGCTTCCCACCCTGAAGCGCCACGGCCTGATCAATTCCATGCGTATATCGAGCCGTTAGTAACAAAGTGACATATCGGGCCTCGATATTCAAGGCAAAAATTCTTCCCTGCTGAGGATAAGGACAAGATCGGCGATGAGAAAGGCAGTTGTCGAAGAGAATGATTCGATATGTGATAGCCCGCCCGGAACATCAGTCGTCGACGAGGGCGGGCTGGGATTTTTCGCGCCGCAGGCGGCCAGCGAGGCGAGTCACGCGGGGAAATGCCTGGACGGTTTCGCGGCGAAGATCGTTCCAGCTGGGTTGATGGGGGCCCGGCAACCGGCCGGACAAGGCAGCCGACAGCGCCAGGAAGAATAACGTTCCCAAAAGCGCCACACCTCCGGCCAGAAGCACGATGATCGACCGGTATGGTCCGGACTTGACCGTCGGCAACGACGGCTGGTCGAGAATGGAGACGATCGGGATATCTTTTTGGGCTTCCAGCTGGGCCGATTCATATTCGCGGGAAAGATACAGATAGGTTTGCGTTTTCACTTCGACCGCGCGTTGCAGACGGCTCAGTTCCTTGACCAGCCCGGCATCGTTGCTGACCGGCCAGTCGCTGTTGTACTGACGGAAAACCTGAAGCTCGTCTTCCGCGGTTTCCAGTTCGGTCTTGGTCTGGGCCATCTGCCGGTCAAGATAGTCGGCGTTTTCACGCGCCTGGGATCGGCGTTGATGGCGGTTGAAGTCTTCGAGTTGCGCCAGATACTGTCCGGCGACCGCCTGTGACAACTCCGGCATGGTCGTTTCCACGCTGAGGGTCACGACGCCGGTCTTTTTGTCGGCGCTGATCCGGCTGATTGCGGCCAATTTGCCGCGCAGCAGATCGGGATTATCCAGTCCGAAATATTCCGCCAGGGTCAAATCGAATTGTTTGCCATCGTGGGAGAAACCGAACCGTTTTTCGAGCACGGTCGATTGGATCGCCTGGGAACTCAGGATGGTCGGATACAACTGCGAGGGACCGGTTTCGGTCGAGGGCATGCCGGTCAGGTCGGCCAGGCTCTGCAGGGCGCTAACTTTTTTGGAGGTGTCCGACGGCAGGATCGTGGCCACGGAGCGGTATCGGTTGGGGATAAAAATTACCGCGACCGCGGTCAACATCATGACCGCCAGCGTGACCGCCCCGATCAGCCGTTTGCGGCCGACAAAAAGCCGCAGCAGGTCAAAGACGGTGGTCTCGTTGTTTTTGGCCGCTGATTCGTCGGCGTGGTTCTTTATGGTCAACCGGTTCTGCATATTTTTCTCCCAACTGGTATGACATAATGCAACCTTTGTGCCATATTGAACTGTTTCGCATGCGACCCTAATGTGATGTTGGGCAAAGGGTTTTGTGGAGGGGCCGGGTTCATTTCGTACGCGGATTTTGGAATCGGAAATATATTCCAGAAGGGGCGGGAAAAAGTTTCCCCGGCAGATGTGGACATCTGCCGGGCACAAAGGGTTTTTCAACAGGCCCGGAGGGGATGAGGTACTCATGTGGAATAACTTACCCCACTGTCCGCGGCGACGGAGTGGGGCACCCCGGCGTGCGGTAAATCAATCGTGGCCGTTTTCACAGGATATCTTTGCGGAACAACTTATCCCGCCCCAAGGGGCGGGGCACCCCAGAATTCTTACGGATAGGGGATCGGACGATAGGGGGCGACATTAGTCGTCGAGGACGGAGACGTCTTCGAGGATTTCCTCTTTTTTCCGTTTCATCACCAGGCGGGGCGGTTTGGACGAGTCGTCGTCGGCGGAGAAAAAGTCGGCGATAGCCCTGCCCATGAAAGTTGAAAATTCGGTCCGGAACCGATCCCGCGAAAAACGTTCGGCGTTGCGGCGAATCGTCTCGGGATTGAAACGATGCGGCGTCTTTTCGAAATCGCGGACCGCAGCGACGATGGCCTCGGGCGTCTGGTGATGGAAAAATAAACCGGTGACGCCGTCGATGACCGTCTCTTTCGCGCCCCCCTTGCCGTAGGCGATGACCGGCGCGCCGCAGGCCTGGGCCTCGATCGGCACGATCCCGAAATCCTCCTCGGCCGCAAAGACGAAGGCCCTGGCTTTCTGCATATACCGGCGAAGAAC
>JAQVRW010000182.1 GCA_028700875.1 Candidatus Zixiibacteriota bacterium
GTATCATCCGTTCAACGGGCCGGGAGAACTTATCTACGCACCAGGCTCATGGGCCTCAGGTCAGGAACAGTTTCATCCCGGTCCGTTGGAATATACTGACCGCCCGGATTAAACATACAAGGTCAGGCGCCCCGTGCTCCTGACTCCCCATCCCCTGAGGGGATGGGATACCCCAGCCTTTAGGCTGGGGAATCTGTTTTGTGCGCGGTCCGCCTGCGGCGGATCCCCGTGCGCCGCGAGTAGGATATAATTCAGCGGAAGGAGAGATACCATGACCACCGAAGAAAGAAATCAATTGATAGCCAAAATCGCCGCCCTGCCGGCCGAACTCGAAGCCGCCGTCAAGGGGCTGAACGACTCGCAACTGGATACCCCCTATGGCCCCGGTAAATGGACGATCCGCCAGGTGGTGCATCACCTGGCCGATGCCCATATCACTGCCTTCTGCCGGTGCAAGCTGGTGTTGACCGAGGATCATCCGACGATCAAACCGTACAACCAAAATCTCTGGGCGACTCTTCCTGACACGATTGCCGCGCCGATTGATCCATCGCTTCAGATTGTCCGCGGCGTGCATGATCGTTGGAGTCGGTTGTTGAAAAGCATCCCGGAGACCGCCTGGAGCCGGCTGGGGCATCATATTATCCGGGGCGACGTGACGCTGGAGTCGTTGTTAGGGATCTATGCTGAACATGGCGAGAAACACGTGGGAACCATCACCTCCCTGCGCCGCGCCAAAGGGTGGTGATGATTGATTGAGTTGCCCGTCCGGACAAGTTTGGACGAGCCACCCGGTGATGTCAGATCAAGGCAATAGTCAGATGACTTAGGGCTCGGCCCGCTTCATCGCGGCCGATTTCCATTCGGGGGGCATTTTCTCAATGGCATATCGCAAGGCGGTGCGGGGCATGCGGTCTTTGCGGGCCATGACAAAATCGAACACTTCCTGCGGGAAATGATTGGCCGCCTCTTTCAACATCCAGCCATACCCCTTTTGCACCATATCATCTCCGTCGGTCAGAAGCGCATCAGCGCGCGCCAGAGCTGATGCCAAATCCTGCTTCCGCCTGAGGCCGTAAATCAACGCCACCGCCGAAGCCCGCCTTACCCAGCGGTTGGATGATCCCGTCCAACGATCGGTGCGAGGGATAAGGTCAGGGAATTGAAACAGAAACGCTCCCAAAGCATGGACGCATAAATCGTCGCACTTCCCCCAGTCGTCCACGTACGTCGCCAGCCACAATTCCAATCTGCGGAAATCGGTCTTGACGAATTGGGTTCTGATACGAAACAACCAGTCGAACGGAATAGCGGCGAACCCGGCGTCGAGAAGTTGCTCACAGGCGCGCAGGAGTTTGTGCTTCGGCAGGGTCTTCACCTGATGGTAATACTGCGCCGCCAGCATATGTATGTCGGGGGCGGTGACTTTCCCTTTTTCCCGCCGCAGCCGTTCATACTCGGCCCGAATCTGTTCGACTATCGCCGCCGTCATCGCGGTTCTCTCCTGCCGATTCACCCGGAGGAAACATCTGCGGAGCCTCCCCGACGGGTCAGCAGACGCAACAGAAGCTCCTTTTCCTCGGGGCTGTAGATATCCCAAAACGCATGATACACCATTTCCTCGACCGCGTCCAGCTCCCGCACCACCTTTTTCCCCTCCACCGTCAGGCGCACCATCACCCGCCGCCGGTCGACCTTGTCGCGCAAACGGATAAGAAATCCCCGTCTTTCCAGGCGGTCGATCGTCCGGGTGGCGTTGGCGTGAGGAAAATCGCATTGGCCGGCGATAGTTTGCACGGTGACACCCAGTCCCGCGCTGTCGAGAATCTTCAGTACCGCCCATTGTTCCGGCGTCAGGGGACGGTCGCCTCGAAGGCTGGCGCCGCGAGGGGCGAAGGCCTGCGGGGTTTTCTCTTTCAGCGTCCGGCGAAGGACGGTCCGTCGTTCGGCCCACCGCGCGGCCAGGGCGCGATCGAGGCGGTTGTTGATGTTTTCTTTCATACAAAAAATATATGTCTATACAATTAAATAGTCAAATCAAATATGATCCCCGCCCAGGCAGCCCGCGCGGGAAAGTCGCGACCGCCCCAAGTGATTATATATCTGCGCATTAGGGGAATCCGTGAACGCCGCCGCCGCCGATTCGGTCAAAAACGGGCGCCATGATTACCGGCTCAAAAAGGCATAGTGCATGTATATACAGTCAATATTTGTCTGGTTTTTCGATTGACAAGTATCGCCTTGGCTCTATATTCCCGCCGTATATGTCAGCCAACAGATGGTGTAGAATATAAACAAGGAGTTTCAATGGGTAAGTTACGAGTGGCTATCATCGGGGTCGGCAACTGCGCCTCGTCGTTCGTGCAGGGCGTGCATTTCTACCGCAACGCCAAGGAAACGGATTTCGTCCCCGGTTTGATGCATGTCAACCTCGGCGGATATCACATCTCCGACATCGAGTTTTCAGCGGCCATCGATATCGACGCCAACAAAGTGGGCAAGGACCTGTCCGAGGCGATCTATACCTGGCCGAACAACACCTTCCGGTTCGCCGACGTCCCCAAGACGGGGATCATCGTCAAACGCGGCATGACTCACGACGGCCTGGGCAAGTACCTCAGCAAGATCATCAAGAAAGCCCCCGGCGACACGGTCGACATCGTCAAGCTGCTCAAGGACACTAAAACCGACGTGGTCGTCAACTACCTGCCGGTCGGTTCGGAAGAAGCGACCAAGTGGTATGTCGAGCAGATTCTGCTGGCCGGCTGCGGTCTCGTCAATTGTATCCCGGTCTTCATCGGCCGCGAGCAGTACTGGCAGAAGCGGTTCGAGGAGAAGAATCTCCCGGTCATCGGCGATGACATCAAGTCGCAGGTGGGCGCCACCATCATCCACCGCGTCCTGACCCGCCTGTTCCGCGAAAGGGGCGTCAAGCTGGAACGGACCAGCCAGCTCAACATCGGCGGCAACACCGACTTCTTGAACATGCTCGAGCGGGAACGGCTGGAATCCAAGAAGATCTCCAAGACCAACGCCGTCACCAGCCAGTTGGACTATGACCTGGGCGCCAAGAACGTCCATATCGGCCCGTCCGACTATGTCGAATGGCTGGACGACCGCAAGTGGGCGCATATCCGGATGGAAGGAACCACTTTCGGCAACGTGCCGTTGAACGTGGAACTGAAGCTGGAAGTCTGGGACAGCCCCAACTCGGCCGGCGTGGTGATCGATGCCGTCCGCTGTTGCAAGCTGGGCCTGGACAACGGCCTCAAGGGAGCGCTGCTGGCTCCGTCCTCGTACTTCATGAAGTCCCCGGCGGTGCAGTACACCGACAGCGAGGCGCGCGATGCAACCGAGGAATATATCGCCCGTTATGGCCAGAAGCGTCCGGGAACGAAGTCGACCACCAAGCTGGTGCTGAAAACCCCGGAAGCCAAAAAGGAAACCGCGGCTCCGAAGAAGACTACGGCCCGGCGCAAAAAAGTTGCTGAAATAGCCTGATAGTTTTACTACCTTACGGGCGGCCGAATATGGCCGCCCGGCAGATATCGAAACATGCACGAGGGCGGCCCCGATGGGCCGCCTTTTATTATATGACGAAACGACACGGCATATTCATCACCTTCGAGGGAATCGACGGGTGCGGCAAGTCCACGCAGGCGGACCGGCTGGTCAAACGGCTCCGCCGCCTGGGCCACAAGCCCCTGTTCGTCCGCGAACCGGGCGGTACCGCCGTATCCGAGAAAATCCGCCGCATCCTCCTCGACCGTCGTCTGCAAATCACCCCGCTGGCGGAATTGTTGCTCTATGAAGCCGCGCGGGCGCATCTGGTCCAAACCGTGATATCGCCCGCCTTAACCTCCGGCCGGATCGTCGTCTGCGACCGATTCTTCGATTCCACCACCGCCTATCAGGGGTATGGCCGTCGGTTGGATCTGCATCTGATCGATACGCTCAACCGGGCCGCCGCCGATGGCGTCGCGCCCGATCTGACCTTCATCCTCGATGTCGATTACCGCACCTCGCTAACCCGTCGGGGGAAAATTCCCGACCGGCTGGAAAATGAAAATCGCGCCTTCTTCAACCGGGTGCGCCGGGGTTTTCTGTCTCTGGCCGAACACAAACGGGTGGTTCTCTTGAAGGGACGCGAGGATATCGATACGATGGCCGGCGACGTCTGGACGGCCGTCGAACCATTGATCCGAAAAACAGGAACGCGCCGTGCCCGATAAAAAGGGACTGCTGGTCGGTTTCATCTCGGCGATGACCATCCTCCTGGTCTTGTTCGTCTCCGGTTGGTATGTGTCCGGCGACCCGATGCTGCACGCGGCCATCCTGTTCGAATCGGCCGCCTATGAGATCGGCATAGTGTATCCGTTCCCGGTCTATGGCCGCGCCTTGTTCGACGGCGCCGAACGATCATTGTTCGACATGCTCGACCCCTTTTCGTTCCGCATGAGCCGGCGGGACTTCGCCGACATGGTCGAGGAATCATCCGGCGAATACGGCGGCATCGGCATCACCGTCGTCCCCCGTGACACGGTCCTGATGGTGATGGCGGTGTATGAGGGCGGGCCGGGGTATCAGGCCGGGATGCATGGCGGCGATTTGATCATCTCGGTCGAGGGCTTTAAAGTCCCCAAAGAAAACCCCGATGACGCCGTCAACCGAATCCGCGGTCCCTCCGGCAGCACCCTCCGCCTGACCATCTTCCGCCCCTCGCTTGGCGACACGCTGTCGCTGCATGTGACCCGCCGGAAAATCAAACTGGAGCATTTGCCGTATTCCGGGCCGGCCGAGGCCAACGCCGCCTATATCCGGCTGGCGGATTTCGAGGCGGGCGCCTCCGATGATCTGCAGGATTCGCTGTATGCGCTCGAAGAGAAAAACCCCTCCGGCTATATCATCGACCTCAAGGGCAACCCCGGCGGTTTTCTCGAAGAAGCCATCGCCGCCGCGGAACTCTTCCTCGACAAGGGAACGCTGATCGTCGGCACCAGCGGGCGGTCGCGATGGGAAAGCCGCACATACAAAGCCGAGTACGGGCCGATCACGACCCGTCCGGTTGTTATCCTGACCGATAAAGGCACGGCTTCGGCCGCCGAAATTTTCACCGGCGCATTGCGCGGCGCCGGCCGCGCAGTCGTGATCGGCGACACCACCTTCGGCAAGGGTTTGGTGCAAACCGTCATGTCGCTGGCCAATCGCGACGCCCTGCGTCTGACCATCTCCCGCTACTATTTTGCCGATGGGCGTTATCTCAATCCGCCCGACTCAACCCTGACCTTTACCGGCCTTGCCCCCGATCTGGTTCTGCGCGACTCGGGGGAGGTCTCCTTCCAGGCGCAGGTGTTGACCGGATTTCTCATGTATGATTTTGTCGATCAATATGACACCCTGCTGACCGCCTGGCCTGCCGGGTTCAATTACGCAGACACGGTGGTGGAGCTGTTCCGCAAATTCGCCGAGGCCAACGGCATGCGGTATCGGTCGCCGTTGACGGTGCTTATCGATGATGCCCTGGAAGAACAGCGGTTGGAGCAGTCGCCCAGGGAAATTATCGCCGCGCTGGAGAAGTTGCTGGCGCAGTCGGAAGAAAGCGACCGGACCGTGTACATGCGGGAAATGGATTTCCTGAAGTACCATATCCGGCGCGTTACGGTTGAACGGCATGACGGGCAGGCCGCCGCGTATCGCGATGTGATTGTCCCCGGCCGCGCCGATATCCGCCTGGCGGCCTCGCTCCTCGCCGATCCCCGCCGCTACCAAACCCTCATGTCCCCGGCCGCATCGAGCCACGTGAATCACTAGCATTCTTCTACTGATTTTGGGCCGAAAAACGGAAATTTTTCGTCGTACCGGCATGGCGGCGTTGAAGTTGTATGGAAATGGTTTCGGATTGTCATTTTTGGTGTTTCGTGTCATTTCGTTGCCTTTTTGTTCGCCCTCACCCCCGGCCCCTCTCCCAAGGGGCGAGGGGTGAGGATAAAGAGAAAAGGCGGTGGCATCAGGGTCTGGCCCAAAATACGACAGGATCAAAATCGATGGCATTCCTCTACTGATTTGTGGCCGAAAAACGGCGATTATTCGTCGTACCGGCATGGCGGCGTTGAAGTTGCCGGGAAATGGTTTCGGTTTGTCATTTTTGGTGTTTTTGGCCGTTTTGTAATACAACGTAATACTCTTTTTTCGATTCTTCTCACCTTGAAAAGCGAGCGGTTGAGCCGACTTCTGGCCGCGTTCGACACGCATACGTATAGAAGGCGATGGTTTCATCTAATAGAGGGGATGGATTCGTATTCACCATCAAAGTGGTGTTGATTTTGTGGTGGCAGTCAATAAGGGTACGGTGGAGGTATGGAGGGATGCGTCTCAGGCGCGAGCACTTAAACCGTTGAATTAACAACAGT
>JAQVRW010000183.1 GCA_028700875.1 Candidatus Zixiibacteriota bacterium
GATCTTCTCCGGAACAGAAATGAAGCTGAACGAATGGGGGAGGATCGTTCATCAAGAGTGGTATCGTTCAGCGGCCATGCGCGCCGAAATCGAGCCGGACTCTTTCGTCGTAATGCCAAACCATATCCATGGTATTATACTCATCCACCCGGTAGGGGCGAGCGGGTGCTCGCCCAAGATAGATAGGCGTTATATCTATCGGAACCCGGACAACGACGGTTTCGTCAAAAAGTCATTGGCTTCCTTTGTCGCTGGGTTAAAATCCGCGGTCACAACCAAAATAAACGCACTGCGCGGCACACCTGGAAAACCATTTTGGCAACGGAATTATTTCGACCATATTATTCGCGATGAGGAATCTTTGTACCAATGCCTGACGTATATTAAGCAGAACCCGTTGAAATGGGCAATTGACAAGGAAAACCCGGAAGGTTGATTAACCGTGTGATGAAGTGGTTGCCATGGTTGAAAGAGGCGCCCTATGGGCGAGCACCCGCTCGCCCCTACAACATGTTAGGAATGCACGTATGAATCGTAAAGAATTGGCTATCGAACGGTTTCGCGGGGATTACAATTGCGCGCAATCGGTGCTGTCCGTTTTCGCCGCGGATTTTGGGCTGGATGAAAAGGTAGCTCTCCGGATTGCCTGGCCGTTTGGCGGCGGGATGGCGCGGCTTCAAAAAACCTGCGGGGCGGTCACCGGGGCATATATGGTCATCGGTCTGGCATGGGGAACAAAGAAGCCGGAAACCGAAGAGGAAAAAGAAAAGGTCTATCAGGTTGTCCAGCAGTTCACCGCCCGGTTCGAGGCCATTCACGGCGCGACCGATTGTCTCACCCTGCTGGGACAGGATATCAGCACCCCGGAAGGGAGGCAGAAGTCCAAAGATGAGAACCGCTCTGCCTTGCGGTGCGAGAAATATGTCGGCGATGCCGTAACGATTCTGGAAGATTTGCTGAAAACTGATCCGGTATAACAAGGAAAATCATGGAATCGTCGGGCAACGTGGCCGCTCCCTGCCGCCGCATCACCCGACGAAAATACAATATGATGCGACGGGGTTAATTCCCCCGGCTCTTCTTTTTCTCTTCGATGACCTTCTCGGCCAATGCCTCGGGCAGAGGCTGGTACGCCAAAAATTCCATGGAGTAGTTGGCCCGGCCGCTGGAAAGCGTCCGTAACGCGGAGGCGTACCCGAACATCTCCATCAACGGCACGGTGCCGGTGATCTTCTGCGAGCCTTTGCGGTGCCGACGCATGCTGTCGATTTTTCCCCGGCGGCGATGCAGGTCGCCATTGATGTCGCCGAGGTACTCATCCGGCGTGTTGACCTCGATCTTCATGATCGGTTCGAGCAATTTCGGTGCGGCCTTGTGGATGACCTCTCGCAGGGCCTGGGCGGTGCAGAGGCGAAACGCCATTTCGCTGGAATCGACCTCGTGATAGCCGCCGTCGAGAAGGACGAACTTGACATCAACCATTGGATATCCGGCGACCAAACCCTTGGCGGCGGTATCGAGGAACCCCTTGTGGATGGCGGGGATATATTCGCGGGGGATGTTGCCGCCGCGAACGTAATCGACGAACTCCAAACCGCCTTTAGGATTCGGTTCGATCCGGAATTCGATATGGGCGTACTGCCCCTTGCCGCCGGTCTGCTTTTTATACCGGTAGTCGCAGCGGGTATCAGCCGTGATCGTCTCCCGGAAGGCCACCGCCGGAGCGCCCACGATGACAGCGAGCCCATACTCGGTCTTAAGCCGGTCGACGACGATTTCCAGATGCAGTTCCCCCATGCCGGAGATGACCGTTTCCTCGGTTTCTTCATCGTAACGGACCCGGAACGACGGATCCTCCAGCGCCAGTTTGCCCAGTGCCGCGCCCAGTTTATCCCGATTTTCCTTGCCGGCCGGTTCGATGCGCATATCCAGAACGGTGTCCGGATAATGGATGTTCTCCAGTAAAATGGGGTTGGCTTCATCGCAGAGCGTGTCGCCGGTAGTCGTATATTTCAGCCCGACCAGGGCGGCGATATCGCCGGCGCGAACTTCGCCGATCTCCCGCCGTTCATCGGCATGGATCTTCAGTATCCGCCCGATCCGTTCGCGTTTGTTCTTGGTGGCGTTGAAAATATAGCTGCCCGCTTTCAGGTCTCCGGAATAGGCCCGGATGAACGTTTGCTGCCCGACAAAGGGGTCGGTGATGATCTTAAATGCCAACGCTGCAAACGGGCTCTGCGACGAGGGCTTGCGGAAGATCGCCTTGTCGTGATCGTCGGCATCGACGCCGTCGATAATGCCGCGGTCGACCGGTGACGGAAGGTAATCGACGACGGCGTCAAGCAAAGGCTGGACACCTTTATTCTTGAAGGCCGTGCCGCAAAAGACCGGGGTGATCAACAGTTTCGTTACCGCGTGACGGGCGGCGTGCTTGATATCCTCGACCGTGATCGTTTCCTCGTTGAGGTACTTGACCATCAGGGTCTCATCCACTTCGGCCAGGCGAACGACCATGTTCTCGCGCAGCGCCACGGCCTGCTCGCGGAGATCGGCCGGAATGTCGTCGTACACCAATTCCAGGCCTTTATGCGTGACCTTGGTCATGGTCATCAGGTCGATCACGCCTTCATATTCCGCTTCCTTGCCGACCGGCAATTGAAACGGGATAGCGTTGGCTCCCAGCATCTCGTTCATCATCTCGATCGTATGGAAGAAATCGGCGCCGGGTCGATCCATTTTATTGATAAAAGCGATCCGCGGCACCTTGTAGCGGTCAGCCTGATGCCAGACCGTTTCGCTTTGCGGTTCCACGCCGCCGACCGCGCAGAAGACCATGACGATGCCGTCGAGCACCCGCAGCGAGCGCTCCACCTCGAGGGTGAAATCGATATGGCCGGGGGTGTCGATGATGTTGATCTGGTAGTTTTTCCAGGTGGTGGAAATAGCGGCCGAGGAGATGGTGATGCCCCGTTCCTGTTCCTGTTGCATGAAATCCATCACCGCCTGGCCGTTGTGAACCTCGCCCATCTTGTGGGTCGTGCCGGTGAAAAAGAGGATTCGCTCCGTAGTCGTGGTTTTGCCGGCGTCGATATGGGCCACGATGCCGATATTCCGAATTGTCTGTAAAAACGAATGTTCCATTCCTGTCCTTCTTCACGTCGCGCCGATGGTTCCCGAATGGGACCATCACTCGCCAATTGTCATCACCTGAAAATGCCGTCGAACGGCGGCGGTAGACCAGAGTGAGACCGTACTGTACCCAAACCGGATTATCGGTTCGGCAGGCCGACTAATGTAGCCTAAAACGCAGAAATGTCAAGCTGGTTCCGGGGCAAAAGCCGGAAAAAACGACCACGGTACGTATTTTACGGCAAGGAGTTATATGTTAAACCGGAAAAGAACGATATCGCCGTCGGCCATGATATAGTCTTTGCCTTCGACCCGGAATTTCCCGGCTTCCTTGGCGGCGCGCTCGGAGCCGTACTTTTCGAAATCGGCGTAGCTGACTATTTCGGCCCGTATGAAACCCCGTTCGATATCGCTATGGATGGCCCCGGCCGCCCTGCGGGCGTTGGTCCCTTTGCGGATAGTCCAGGCCCGTCCTTCCGGTTCCCCGACCGTGAAGAAGACGATCAACCCCACCAGGTTGTATGATTTCTGGATCAGCAGTTCCATCGCCGGACGGGAAATCCCCAAATCGGCCAGAAAAGCGGCTTGGTCATCGGGGGCCAATGCCGCCAGTTCCATTTCGATTTTGCCGCAGAGGACGACCGTCTCACGGGCGCCGGGTATCGTCAAGTCGGCAAATTGTGCCAGCCATTTGTCCTGGTTCCCGATATCGCTTTCGGGGATATTGAGGACGATCAGAAGCGGTTTCAGCGACAGCAGGGAATACTTGGTCACGGCCCGGATCGCTTCCTCGTCCAATCCGCCCTGCGATAACGGCCGGCCTTCCTCGAGGCAACTCAGGCATTTTTTCAGAACCTCGGCCTCTATCTCCGCCTCTTTATCGCCGGTCAATTGCGCCGTACGGACCCGTTTGTCGAGATTGCGTTCGATAATCATCTGGTCGGAGAGAATCATTTCCTCGTTGAAGAGGTTGAAATGACGCATCGGCGAGCAGTCCGGAGTGAAGCAATCGATGACTACCATCAGGGCGTCGGCATACTTGACGTCTTCGGGCATCTCGATCGTTGCGGCCCCGGATTCCTTGCCCTTGCCGGAAAACGCCGAGATGTCGATATATTCGATTTCAGCGTGGGTAATTTTTCGCGGATTGACCCCCTCGCACAACTTTTCCAGACGGTCATCGGGGACCTTGATCACGGCCCGATGGGAGGCCTTGCTATAATCGCCGACCGCCTCGGTCTTGCCAGCCGCGGCGTTGAACACGGTGGTCTTGCCCGACTGAGGCAGGCCGATAATCGCTATTTTCACTTCGAACCTTTCTTTCCCTTGATAAGCGACCGCAGGATTTTAAGATTGGCGATATCCTCGGCCGCCGACTCTTTCGGGGTTTCCAGAATCATCGGGATTTTGGCCAGCCGACGGTCATTCAGGAAAAATCCGAACGGCGCGACGCCGATTTCCCCCTGGCCGATGGCCTGATGACGATCCACGCGGCTGCCGGGACCCTTCATGGAATCATTGATATGAATGATGCGCAACCGGTCGAGCCCCAAAATGGAGTCGAACTCTTTGATAGTGGCTTTGTATTCCGTCTCGGTGGCGATCGGATATCCGGCGGCGAAAATATGGCAGGTATCGAGACAGACGCCCATCCGGTCTTTGTTATCCGTCATCGCGATAATCTCGGCCAGTTGCTCGAATCGGTACCCCAGATTGGTGCCCTGGCCGGCGGTGGTTTCCAGACAGATGGTCACTTTGCCGTCGGGATCGAGGGCGATCATCCGGTTGAACGCTTCGGCGATTCGTTTAAGCCCGACAGCCTCGCCCGAACCGACATGCGAACCGGGGTGCATAACCAAATTGGCGATTCCCAGGAAGTCTCACCGTTTCATTGCCTCGAAAAACCCCTCGTATGATTTTTCGTATAAGGCCGGATCGGGGGAGGCGAGGTTGATCAGGTAGCTGTCGTGGGCGCAGGCGACTGTCACGCCGGTATCCTTCTGGGCCTGGGCAAAAAGCACGGCATCCTCATCGGTGAGCGGTTTGGCCCGCCACTGGTTGGAGGACTTGGTGAAGATTTGCACCACGTCGCAGGTGGCTTCTTTGCCGTTATGGGGAGCGTTCTGCACTCCGCCGGATATCGAAACATGAGCGCCGAGCGGCATAAATCGTTTCTCCTTTAGCAGTCTGAATATATGGTAAATATGTGCGGAGGCAAGAGGTAATGGAAAACAAACGATGGCTCTGTGCCCGGTCCGCCACGGGCGGACCGCCCACAAAAGTGGAACAACGTATTCCGCCCCAAGGGGCGGGGCACCCCGTCTTTAGTGAGTAAATCCGGCCTTGGTGCACATGGTGCGCGTTTTTTGACACGCCCTTCAGGGTTGGGGGAAATGATGTTTTGAAATTTACCTATGAAACCTGAGAGCCGCTTATTCCGCCGGGGGACGACGGTTGGTCAACGTGAATGACAGATACTCCAACTCCATCGACATGTTCTCGCTGCGCAGATACACATCCGGAGGAACATGCAGATTGATCGGCGCGAAATTCAAGATCGCCTTGATTCCGGCCGCCACGACTTCATCGACGATATACTGGGCCACGATCGCCGGCACCGCCAGCACGACCATCTCGATATGATTCTCGCGCAGCAGGCGGGGCATGTCGCGGATGTCGGAGACGATCAACCCTTTGTGATTGGATCCGATTTTGCGCTGGTCGTTGTCGAACACCAGCTTGATGATGAAGCCCTGCTTCTGGAATTCTTTGTAGGACACCAGGGCCGAACCGATATTGCCGACCCCGATCATGGCGATATTCCAAACCCGGTTGACTCCCAGAATCTCCGCGATTCGCTGCTTCAACTCCGAAACGGGGTATCCCAGCCCGCGGGTGCCGAAGGAACCGAAAAAGGAGAGGTCCTTGCGGACCTGCGCCGGAGTCAGTTTTTCGCGCCGGGCCAGTTCCTTGGAAGAAATCGTTTCCTGGTTTTCTTTTTCGAGCAGGGACAAGGCGCGATAATAGAGCGACAACCGTTTTATGGTTGACTCCGAAATCTTCCTTTTGCCTTCGCTCTTTTTCGGCATCGACGGTTTTTCGCCACCTTCCGGGTTTACCGGCCCATGTGAATACTTTCACAATAAAGAACGTTACGGGAGGCCAATCGTCAAGCTTTTTTTTGGGGTCGCCGCCGGCCAGGGGAGGGC
>JAQVRW010000184.1 GCA_028700875.1 Candidatus Zixiibacteriota bacterium
TCTGGGGCTGTCGATGGCGCTCGGCCGGTTCTTTCCGATTTTCATGGATGGCCGACTGATCTGAAGAAGGCATAAAAAAAGGGGCCCATCATCGATGCGCCCCAAGCTTGTTCAAAAAGGATAAAGGGGTTCTCTATCGACGCCGTCTGCCTCCGAGACCGAGACCCAGAAGCCCCAGGCCAAGAAGAATGACGGTGGTCGGTTCGGGAATTTGCGGCGGCACACAGGTGACGGCCTTGATACCGTCTTCTACTCCCATTTCCAATTCATTATAGCCAAGCGGTTGGACATTGGTAAAAGCGGCCGATGGTTCGGTCAGCCGATAGGCATCTGCCTCATTAAGAAGTTCCTGCCAAACCCCTTCGTCGGAAAGCGTGAAATCGGAACGTAAAGGGTCGGTTCCGTTATCCGCCGAAACCATTATCGGCAGGATAATCATTACCGCTGTCAGAAGAATACGGAGTCTAGCCATCGAACTCGGTCCTTTTCCAAAATGCTATTATACCCACAAAAGTACGGTGCAATCTGGAGGCCGAATTACAATGTTTTATCCTTCTTGTCCCACAACAAGTTACGTCAAAGACTCGGGGCCCTCCCCATCTTCGTTTGTCCAAACTGAGGACAATCCACGGGGTAACCCGCAAAGATCACCTAACGTGTTGTTCCATATACTGATAGAATTAGTGAGGCTGTCCATCTACCGGACAGGAATTCATGTTCTTCCGAATTTAATGTTCAACAATTCAGACTTTTTTCATTGGCGGCAATTATATGATAAACGAAAGTCGGGTAAACAAAATGGTGGGATGACCGGATGGGGCCGCAGACGAAAAACCGGCTGTGGGTTCGCAACGGCCGGTTTTTCCAGACCAGATAGAAAATCGTTGGGCCTGATCGCTTGACCGATTCAGTTGCGAGCCGCCAGGCCGGCCAGCCGGGATTTGAAAGACGCTTCCCCGGTCGCATCCGGAAACGAGGTTATCTCCAGGGGCACGTCGAATCGATAGCTGGATTCCAGGAAATCGGCCAGGAAATCCGTCAGGAGTCTTTGGAACCTGTCGGCGGCGATCCGGGCGCCGTTGAAATCGGTCTCCGGCAAAAGCATCGCCAGCCGGTCATCGTCCAGCTGCGAAATCAAATCTGTTTCCCGCGACTCGCGGCGCAGACGATCGATCGCCCCTTCCAGGAGGCGAGTTTCTTCATCTTCCGATGCGATCTTGCGCCGACCTACTGTCGCCAGGAAATCGGACAGATTCAACACCAGGAGGGATAGAAAATTGCGGTATCGCTCGGCCCGTTTCAATTCCAAGAGGGCCAAGTTCCGAAACTGAGTGACCTTGATGGCATCCATGCCTAGGTTGTCTCCCCTTATTCTCATCATGATGCTGATTCTCCGGTTGAACCGGGTATAAAGGGCCCCTAAACAGTGCAAGCAACCGGCGTACCACGCGAAGTTATTATTTTGTCTGCCGACGGCGCGTGACGGCTTACCCCGCATGAATCAAGGGATTCGCGCGTCAGATCGATGACGGTCGGGAGTTTTAACAGATGATCGCATACGATTGTACAAAGCGGATATGTGCAGTATTTGTACACCGTAATTGCCCGATTTCCGGTTCCGACCGATGGGAAAACGATTCGATACGATTGGTGGCGTTATTTGAGCTCGTTGAGGCCGTATTCTTTGATCTTGTAGAGCAGAGATCGGTAGCTGATTTCCAGCAAATCGGCCGCCTTGCGCCGGTTCCAGTTGGTCTTGGTCAGAACCCGCGAAATCATCGCCTTTTCCTCGCGGCTGACGGCATCGGCCACGACCTGCTTGAGCGAGTAGGATTCCTGGTTCGCATTGCCGGGATTCGACGGCGAGGCGACATCGGGGCGATAAGATGAAACCCGCGAAGACTGGCCCGGTTCGGTCGGCTGGTTGATCAGAAGGTCATTGATGATCGATTCATCCCCCCGGACCACGACCTGCTTGATCATGTTTTCCAACTGCCGGACATTGCCCGGCCAGGAGACGACCATCAGCTGGTCCATCGCGGACTGACTGATCTGGGACAACGACCGTTGGTACAACTTATTGTACTTATCGATGAAGTAATTGACCAGAAGAGAAATATCTTCCTTGCGGTCGCGCAAGGGAGGCAAAAAGACCGTGATCTCGTTCAACCGGTAAAACAGGTCCTCCCGGAACCGTCCCCGACTGATCGCCTCTTCCAGGTTGCGGTTGGTAGCGCAGATGATCCGGACATCGACGTGGATATTGGTTATCCCCCCGACCCGGACGAACTCCTGCTGCTCCAAGACCTGCAAAAGCTTCGACTGCAATTCCAGCGGCATATCGCCGATTTCGTCGAGGAACATCGTCCCCTTATTGGCCACTTCGAACCGTCCCGGCTTGGTCTTGTGCGCGCCGGTGAAGGCGCCCTTTTCGTACCCGAACAGTTCGGCTTCGAGCAGGTCGCGCGGGATGGCGGCACAATTGACCTTGGTGAACGATTCGTCGCGGCGGCTGGAGATCGTGTGGATCATCCGGGCGATGATTTCCTTGCCGGTGCCCGACTCCCCGCGGATCAACACGGTCAGTTCGGAATCGGCCACCTGTTCCACCAGCCCTTTGACCTGGACGATCTTGGGTGAATCGCCGATGAAGGCATCGTACAAAGACTTGGCCTTCAATTCGGTCCGCAAATGGGTGACTTCCTGCTTGAGGCGATTTTGCTCCAGAATGGCATTGATATGGATTTCAACTTCTTTGATGTCGAATGGTTTCTTGATAAACTCCGCCGCCCCATTTTTCATGGATTCGACCACATAATGGGTCTCATCATGCCCGGAAAGCATAATGACCTCGGGGCGGTTGTCCATTTTATTCAGCTTCTTGAGGACATCGATTCCCGACATCTCGGGCATTTTGATATCCAGGAGGATCAGATTCGGCTTCTCGATGGTGACCATCTGCAGCCCCTCGGTGCCGCTGGTGGCCGAGACGAAATCGAAATAGTTAGCTAACCCCTCGGATAACAACCACTTAACCTTGGGGTCATCATCGATGACCAGTATTTTCGGGCGATCTTGTCTCATAACATGTTCTTTAAACACTATTCGTCAAAATTCGGGAAAAATCAAGCCGGTGCGGTCAAAAAATGTCACCTTTTTTGCAATCTTTTGCAACCGGTTCTCAATATGGGAGATAGATGAGAAAGCTCGTCCCTTCGCCGACGCGGCTATGGACTTCCACCTGCCCGCTATGGGCCGAGATGATTCGCTCGACCACCGATAGACCCAACCCGGTGCCGGTTTCCTTGGTAGTATAATAACGGTCGAAAATACTCCCTTTGTCCTTTTCGCTGATTCCGCATCCGGTATCGGTGACTTCGATCCGGATCATGGGGCGCTGGTCGTGGTCTTGTCGGAAAACCCGAAGGGTAATGGTTCCGCCCTGAGGGCCGATGGCGTCGATGGCGTTGATGATCAGGTTCAGAAACACTTCCATGATCTGGTTTTTGTTGACGAACAATTCCGGCAGGTCGGGTTCAAACTCGGTCTTGCAGGCGATCTGGTTTTTCTCCATGTCCGGTTTCACCAGATGGGACGCGCGGTCCAGCACGGCGGCGATATCGACCCGTTCGGTCTGGTACTTATTGGGATTGGAAAAATCGACCAGTTCCCGGACAAGTTCGTTGATATGCAGGACCTCTTCTTCGGCGGTGCGGAAAAGCTCCGAGCCCTCGGCCAGTTCCGGCCAGCGGGAGCGCATGATCTGAAGGGAGCCGCGGATGTTGGTCAGGGGCTTGCGCATGTCATGGGAGATTTCGGAGATCATCTTCCCCATGGTCAAAAGACGGGTGGCGTTGAGGATGGATCGTTCCCGTTCATACATCGTCGAGGCCTGCCGGGCGATCAGCCCGGCGATTTTTTCGTTCTCCTCGGAGATACATCCGGGCATGCCGGAGGCCAAACAAAACACATAGGTCAGTCCCGTGACGCCATGAATCAAAAAGGCGGTGAAACTGGCGGTCGGGATATGGGATTGTTCCTGCGGCGGCAGATGCGACAAAACCAGGTCGCGGGCCTCGGCCGCGGTAGCCAGCCGAGCCGGGTCGACTTTTATGGACAGATCCAAATTGACATTGGTGTGACCGGCGCTGCCGGAGAAGGTTAGTGTCTGTTCCTTGTCATTCCAACGGAACCAAAGGGACAATTCGGCCGGCATGAGGTTGCGGATACCCCAGAAAATGATCTCCTGGAGGTTTTCGACCGACACCGCCCGGGACATGGCGTCGGCGATCTCCTGCAGGGTGGTCAACTCCAGGACCCTTCGCTCCAACTGATGGAAAGTCGCGGCATTGGCGATCGCCACGGCCGCCTGCCCGGCAAATGTGGCCAGCAGTTTCAGATCGTGTTCGCCGAATTCGCCTCCGGACTGCCGATGGGCGATATTAACGACCCCGATGACTTCGTCTTTCACCTTCAACGGCACCGAGAGCAGCGAGGCGTGACCGTACCGTTCCGGCCGGTTTTCCCTCTTGAAGCGGGTATCAATGCCAACGTCTTTGACGAACAATGGTTCGCCGTTTTGGGCCACATACCCGGCGATGCAGGACCCGATAGGCAACCGGGTGGTGCGGATGACCTCTTCCTCGAGGCCAATCGCGGCCGCGATAGTCAGGAACTTGCGGTCATCATCCAAAAGCATGATGGAGCCTATCCGGGCGTGAAGCACGCCGGTGCATAAGCCGATGATCATATCCAACAGGACATTTAGCTTCATGGTGGTGCCGAGCGCACGGCTGGCCTCAAAGAGCGCATTGATCTCGGCGAAACGGGCTTCCAGTTCGGTGTTCTTGGCCTGCAGTTCGGTCAGCAGAAACGCCCGCGCCCGTCCGAGACGCCGTTTTTCCAGACCGCGTTTGATGACCAGTTCCAGCTGGGGAAATTCGACCGGCTTCAGCAGGTAATCATAGACTCCCTGATTGATCGCTTCGATGGCCGATTCCAGAGAACCATACCCGGTCATGAGCACGACCAGCGCCTGGGGATCGACGGTCCGGGCCAGACGCAACAGGTCCAGTCCCGACAAGCCCGGCATCTTGATATCGGACAGGATCAAATCGAAACGGCCGGTGCGAATCTCGTTCGCCGCCTCTCCGCTGTTTTGGAAAGCAGCCACCTCAAACCCGGAATCGGACAAAAGAGAAGCCAGCGAGTCGCACATCCGCTTCTCGTCATCGATGATCAGAATTCGTTCCTTTAATCCTTTAGGAACAAGGGTGTCTTTTCCGTTGACCATATCCATTATCGAATCAGATCCTTTCCATCGGTTTCGGCCACCGGCAACGTGATGGCAAAACAGCTGCCCCCCTCCGGCAGGTTGCTTGCCTCGATTCGGCCGCCGTGCTCGCTGACGATACCGTAGCAGACCGACAACCCCAGTCCGGTTCCCGCGCCGTCTTCCTTGGTCGTGAAGAACGGCTCGAAGATACGCGGCAGATGCTCGTCGGCGATACCGGAGCCGCTGTCGCAGACGGCGATCCTCACGTATGTATCGACCTTTTTGATCTCGATCGTCAGCCGTCCCCCATCGGGCGTGAAATCGCGGGCGTTGATAACCAGGTTGAGGAAGACCTGTTTCAATTGCTCCGACGACCCCATGACCGGCGGCAGCGAGTCGTCATACCGGCGGGAAACGGAAATATGCTTTTGCTGCAGTTGGTATTCGACCAGACCCAAAACGTTATCCATGATATCGGCGGTCTGGACCTCGATCCGTTCCGATTTGGGGGGACGATGGAAATCGAGCAATTGCCGGACGATCCGCGCGATACGGGCCAACTCCTGACGAACCACATCCAGATGACGGCGCGAAGTTTCGGGATCATTCAGGGTCCGCTCGCAGAGATGGAGATAGTTGGAGATGATGCTCAGCGGGTTATTCACTTCATGCGCGATTTTGGCGGAAAGCTCACCGATAGCGGCCAACCGTTCGGTCAGCACCAGTTGCCGCTGCGCTTCCCTCAATTCCGCCAGCGCCCGCTTCTCCGATTCATAAAGCCGGGCGTTTTCGACGGCCACCACGAACTGGTTGGCCAGCGTGGACAGAAAATCCATGTCATCGGTAGCGAATGGTATCCCGGAGACCTTGCCGCCGAGGAACAATATTCCCTTCAATTGCGCCTGGAAAATCAGGGGGATGGCCAACCCGCCCGGAAACGCGGCAAGGACAATCCGCTCCGGGCCGTCGGCAAACCGCCGTCCCAGATCGGCCGTGGTATATGGCTTGGTTTCATTCAGGTGGAAAGCGGCGCTCGGAATTTCGAGACGGATGGCCCGGATTG
>JAQVRW010000185.1 GCA_028700875.1 Candidatus Zixiibacteriota bacterium
AAGTCGCCAAACAATGATAATACGGCCGTCGGCAGGCGGTGTCAAGCAAACTTTATTTTGCGGCGGCATTTGGAGTTAGGGCGAACGGCGGCATGGGGTTTCGGGGTGTTTTTTAGGCGTGATTTTGGAGCCGTGCGGAGCCGTTTTTGGGGGTTCGCACGAGGGCCGACCATTACTGTCCGAAATCGAGTGTCTCCCGTGGGGGCGACCGGGTGGTCGCCCGAAATTTCATGGGCGAGTACCCACTCGCCCCTACGGTACCGTCATCAATTGTTGTAGGGGTCGGGTTTTCCGACCCGTATCGGTCGGTTCCGTTTCGGATGACCCGCCGGTGGACGCCGTCACAATTAACCGGGCCGACCCGGAAAGATGTTGACAAAGCTGTCTTCTTTTGTATGATATAGACAACACCGTCCCTCGGGCGGGCTTTGGCCCGTATCGGGGGCGCCGATGAATACACGGATATATTAGCAGCGACGCGCGCATTACATTACTTGCCGAATGTCTTTTTGCAGGGGGAAGGCAGTATGCGACACCTGAGGATGGTGATCATAGACACGGCGACGTCTTTGTGATGTCCGGCTTCATTCCGCACGCGCCGGAGCAAACATTCTATGATATCCTTTGCAATATTTTAGTTGACATATATCACCCTTGGTATCTGATTATAGCGTATGGGCATAGTTACGATAACGGTTAGGCAATGCCATTGTGAACGGTGTGGTTATAAATGGCAGCCTCGTGGAAAAGTAATAAAAGAACCAAAAGTCTGCCCAAAGTGCAAATCACCCTATTGGAATACGCCACGCCGAAACACGAAGCGAATAGGCAAATGACGAAAAATAAGAAGAAAACAGGCATTCCCAGGTCGCCGAAGAAGGCCAGAGCGGAGAATATTCTCCAACCGAATCCTGAAAGCGAAGTCGAAGCCTACGAGTTTATTCGCCGGGCGCTCCGAGATTTGGGGTGGGTGGTGCGGAATCCCAGCCTGAATACAGGTGGCCAGGTCTGGACACAAAACCAATGTTTTGCCCACGCGGAAATCAAAGCATCGTTGGGCGGAAAACGACCCGAGAATATCATTAAGTTGACAGAAAGCTCGGTCTGGGTCATTGAGGCCAAAGCCAAGCGGGGGCAGCTGGCGGTTGCGTTAAATGAGGCTACCGGATATTACGCCGACCGAATCAACAAGGCAGGTTTTAAGACGCGCGCGGTATTGGCTACGGGAGTAGCGGGCAGCGAAGAATTCGGTTATTTGATGAAAACCATGATTCACATAGAAGGGAGTTGGCAACCGGTTACCATAAACGGGCAAGAAGCCACTGGACTATTGTCGCCCGAGGATGTGCGTTTCCTGTTGGAGAATAAATGTTCAGATATTAAAGACTTTTGCCCACCTCAGTGGCTTTTTCTGCAAGCCGCTGAACGAATCAATCAAATCCTGCATATAGGCGGAATAAATAAGAACGACCGTGCAAAAACGATGGCAGCCCTTCTTCTTTCGGTCGTGGAGCAGCCACCAAATCTAGAAACAAATCTTCCCGTCCTCATCGCTGAGATCAATGGACGCAGTGAAGCAGTACTGAAGGCTAATGGTAAACCGGACTTTGCACCCTTCGTCAAGATATTACCCCCAACTAATACGACGAACCACGTGAAATTCAAGTCAGCGCTGGTTCGCACTATACAGGAGCTACAGAATCTCAATATCCGATCTGCAATGAATTCCAGCACTGATGTACTAGGGCAGTTTTATGAAGTGTTTCTAAAATATGGCAATGGTGCAAAAGAAATTGGAATCGTGCTAACGCCGCGTCATATCACACGATTCGCGGTTGAGGCGGTGGGCGTTTCACATAACGATCTTGTGCTTGATCCAGCCTGCGGAACTGGTGGTTTCTTGGTGGCGACGTTTGACCACGTTCGGAAAACCGCCACCAAACAACAATTGGAGCGATTTAAGAAGTATAACCTTTATGGCATCGAGCAGGAATCATATATCGCAGTTCTTTCAATTGTAAACATGATATTTCGCGGGGACGGGAAGAACAATATTACTGAGGGAAACTGTTTTACGACATTTTTGAAAGTATCCACGGTGAATGGGCACCGCTCGGCGCAGTGGTCAAAGAGCGCGCCCAAAAAAGGCGAAGAACCAATTGATCGGGTACTTATGAATCCTCCGTTTGCCCTTAAAAGTAGCATAGATAAGGAATATCGTTTTGTATCAAACGCATTGTCTTTAATGGCAGATGGCGGTTTACTGTTCAGTTTGCTTCCCCTTGGCGCTATGTTCGGCTCGGGTGAGGAGAAGATATGGCGCAGGGACGAACTGTTGATGGAACATTCTCTTTTGGCGGTTATCACTTTGCCGGAAGAATTATTTTATCCCGCGGCCCAAAAGCAGGTTTTGGCGATAATCATCAAAAAGGGTTACCCACATCCCAAGAAACAACCAGTATTTTGGGCACGTATTGCTCATGACGGGCATATAAAGGTGAAATCACGACGCCTAGCTGCTTCTGAACTCAAGCCGCCGCGCGTGGAAAAGGATGATACTGAGATAGTGTTACCACCATTGCGTGATTTTTTGCATCATCCAGATGCCGTCAAAGTGAATATTCCGGCGCTTATAAAGACCGCACCTATTGACTATGATGACCCCTTGTTGGAACTCGTCCCAGAGGCTTACTTGGATAGCAATATCCCGTCACAATTTGAGTTACAACAGGCTGTCGACGATATGGTACGAGAGACGGCCGCATTCCTTATGCGGTTTTCCAAAGAATCAAGAGCATCGCAATATGAAATTGATTGACGATATGTTCATCGTGCACCGAGCTCGGTCACACCTATATAGTGAGTATAGCGCTGGCGAAGTGGCGTACGTGGGGAAGGGACTGTCCGATAACGCAGTGGTAGGGTTTGTCGAACCGTTGCCCAAAGATAAAGTTTTCGATTTCCCCGGCATTACAGTATCGGCCTTCTGCGAAGCTACAGTTCAAATTCCGCCATTTATTGCGTGCGGCAGGGCGGGAAACGGACTGGTTGCCTTGGAACCGAAGACCCCTTTATCACTGGGCCAATTGGCCTATTATGCCGCATACATAAACCAAGCGCTGAGATGGCGTTTTTCGTGGTACTGGCAAACTACGGCAGACCGTTTAAGGCGGCTTCCAATACCCGATGAAGCGCCCCGACACTCCTTCGACGTGCGGGGCATTCTGCCGGAAGAGAAGGCATCAAAATCAATATGCTTAGAGTTGTCAATTAAATTATTTGCGCTTGGGGAGTTATACGATCTCGTACCCGGTGATTTCCATAATGCGGGGATTTTGGAAACGGGACCGATACCGCTCGTGTCTTGTGGGGATTTAGATAATGGCATCATCAAATATATTGCTCCAAATGATTACGTTTACAGGAACAAGTTTACGATTGCGCTAAACGGCCGTCCCTTAACAGCAAAATACCACCCATACGCTTTTTCGGCAAAGGACGATGTTGCAATTTGTTTGCCATATTCGCCTATGCAATTAACTACGGATATGTTCATACTCGCTACATTAAATCGTGAACGTTGGCGTTATTCCTATTACCGCAAATGTTACATCGACAAACTAAAGAGATTCCGCCTGCCACTACCGGCAAGACACAATCAGGTCGATGAAGACGCGATTCGCACACTGGTTGTAACTTCATCCTATTGGGAATTCATTAAAACACATCTGCCAAATCCCGTCTAAATCACTTTTCCCGATCCATCCGATTCGGTGCGGTACAAGCTGTTGATCGCGATCGACCCCGCTTTCACCTTCGTGGCCACGCATGACAGCATCTACCAGACGCGGTACCCGGTCGGCGATCTCGATTACAGCACGCATTACTGGTGGAAGGTGGAGGCTATCGATACCAGGGGGAATATGACGCCCAGCACGAACACGGCCGATTTCTGGACCTGGATTCTTGGAGATGCCAACGGTGACAGGAATGTCAATGTCGGCGACGCGGTGTTTTTGATATCATACATTTTCCGGGGCGGCCCGCCGCCATACGTGCCGAAGGCGGGGGATGTCAACGGCGACTGCAAGGTCAACGTGGGGGATGCGGTCTATTTGATCAGTTACATTTTCCGCCAAGGCCCGGCGCCGAAGGTGGGGTGCGCGAAGTAGGGGGGGAACAGCGGGAGGGAAACCTAGGCCCGTGCGCTAAGACGACGAATTACGGGCAGGTCACAATCCACCTTCGGTGGATCAAGACCTGCCCGAACCGCGAAAATGAAATCATGATGTAAGGGCGACCGGGCGGTCGCCGGAAAATTTCATGGGCGAGTACCCACTCGCCCCTACAACTCGAAATCGATTTTCAAAGCAGGGGGAACCCCTGTGGTGGCCCGTTGATTTCCGCGGGCGCGCAGCCGCGCGCGCGTACAATTCAAAATCAGTTTCTTGTATGGGTCTGGTTTGGGCGAAATTATGGTCGGCGTACCGGCCTTTTTTCTGGATATCGCTTACCCTTTGTCCGTCATATAAATAGAGGCAAAAATGCCCAAAAAGGGTCGAAAGTGCCGCAAAAACGGGAAGAAACAGGTCGGGCAATGGTACTCTCAAGTGGAACGGGACCGGTTTATGGTTGAAACCGGGGTGGCGACGGTGTAACTTGGCGTATAAGCTAAGGAGGGTACAATGAAGGCAATCATGGAAATAACGGCCCTGACCCTGATGTTGGTGATGGCCGGAGGAAGCCTGGTTCAGGCCGATGATATCTCCCTGACGGTCTATAATTCCAATCTGGGGGTCGTGCGTGAGACGCGCAACCTGACTTTCCAACAGGGGGACGGACGAATCGCCTTTACCGATGTCGCCGCGCAGATCGATCCCACGTCGGTTTCGTTTGAACTAACCGACCCCAAACTGGCCGTGGCCATTTTGGAGCAAAACTACGCTTACGATCTGGTCAGCCCGGACAAAATCTACAGCAAGTATATCGATCAGGATATCGAGATAGTCACCGAAAAGGGGGAGATTTTCTCCGGCACACTACTATCGTTTACCGGCGGGTATCTCGTTATCAAACAAAAGGATGGCCGTATTTTCTCGGTCCTCCAAGGGGTGGTTCGCAACGTGGCTTTCCCGGAACTCCCGGAGGGGTTGATCACCCGCCCGACGTTGTTTTGGCTGTATAACTCGAATTTCGCCGGTCCGGCCGATGCGCTGGTCAGTTATCAGACTACCGGCATCAATTGGCAGGCGGAATATGTCGGGGTGCTCAGCGACGATGAGAAGACGATGGAATTGACCGGTTGGGTGTCGATCGACAACCACAGCGGCAAGACCTACAGGGATGCCAAGTTGAAAGTGATCGCCGGGGATATAAGTCGCGTCCGTCAACAGCCGATTTACCGGACCGACATGATGGAAGCGCAGGTCATGGCCATGCCTAAGGCGGCCGGATTCGAGGAAAAGCCGTTTTTCGAATACCATATGTACACTCTGCCTCGCCCGGCGACCATCGCCGACAACGAGATCAAACAGGTGACGATGTTTGAACCGGCCCGGGCCGGAGTCCAGAAAGAGTATCAATACATGGCCGAACCGGGGCAAACCGATGTGACCGTGTTTATCAAGACCACCAACACGAAAGAGGTGGGGTTGGGAATGCCGCTTCCGGCCGGTCGGGTGCGGATTTTCAAGGCCGACAGCGATGGCGCCATAATTCTGTTGGGAGAAGACCGGATCAAGCATACGCCGCGCAACGAGGAAGTCAAGCTGACCGTGGGACGGGCGTTTGACGTTGTCGGCAAGACGACCACCATAGACCAGCGGAGGATCAGCGACCGGGTCAATGAGACCGATTTCAGCGTCGAGGTCCGCAACCAAAAGGACAAAACGGCAACCATTAAGGTGACCAAGAACCTGGGCGCCTATTGGGAAATTACCAAGACCAGTCTCGATTATGTCAAAAAGTCCGCGTCGGAAGTGGAATGGCTGGTCGATATTCCGGCGGAAGGTAAAGCGGTCATTGATTTTACGGTGAGGTACACGCATTAAACAAAGGGTTTGCTGGACAAAAGAGGAATTGACAATACCGGCGTGATAACATAGATTGAGGCGTTTTTCAACCTACTTGGAGGCAAAGGTGAATAAAACGAGGATATGGGTGGCGGTTATCGTGATTCTGGCGCTGGCGGTGCCGACCGTCATGGCACAAGAGAACAGGGCGCTGTGGAATAAATCGACCTATGTTCAGTCGGCCAAGATCATCTATCAACACGAGTACAAGGCTCAGAAGACCAAAGATATCATGTACCGCTGTAT
>JAQVRW010000186.1 GCA_028700875.1 Candidatus Zixiibacteriota bacterium
GGTTGAGACAACCGGTCGGGGCGAGCGGGCCTATGATATCTATTCCCGCCTCTTGAAAGACCGAATCATTTTCCTCGGTTCCGCGATTGACGACAACGTCGCCAATCTGGTGATCGCCCAGATGCTGTTTCTGGAGGCCGAGGACCCGACCAAGGACATCTACCTGTATATCAATTCGCCGGGCGGGTCGGTCTCGGCCGGACTGGCGATGTACGATACCATGCAGTTTATCAAGCCGGATGTCGTCACGACCTGCATGGGGATGGCCGCCTCGATGGGCGCCTTCCTTCTGGCCGCAGGCACCCAGGGAAAACGGTCGGCCCTGCCCAATTCCCGGATCATGATTCATCAGCCGATGGCCGGCACTCAGGGGCAGATCTCCGATATCGAAATCATGACCCGCGAGTTCACCAGCATGAAGAAGCGGCTCAATGAGCTGCTGGTCCTGCATACCGGTCAGTCGATCGACAAGATCGAAGCCGACACCGACCGCAATTTCTTCATGTCGGCCGATGACGCCAAAGAGTACGGATTGATCGACAAGGTGTATCAGCCGGTCATCAAGGGTATGAACAAGAAAGACGGAAAGTAGGATAGACGACGGCGATGGATGACGACGCCAAAACCCCTGACGGGAGGGAGCGTTGCTCCTTCTGCGGCAAACCGGTCACGCAGGTGAAACGACTCTTTTCCGGCTATCAGGCCTATATTTGCAACAACTGCGTGTCGCTCTGCAATGACCTGCTGGACGTGGAGCCGGAGGCGAAAGCCAAGCCTGCCGAGTTTACCGTCCCCGCCCCGACCGAAACCAAGGAGTTTCTGGACCAGTACGTGATAGGCCAGGAACAGTCCAAACGGGCGGTCTCGGTGGCCGTCTATAACCACTACAAGCGGATTCAGGCCAAAGGGGTCAAAGACGATGTCGAGCTGGAGAAGTCCAATATTCTCCTGCTCGGCCCCACCGGCACGGGCAAGACGCTTCTGGCCCATACCCTGGCCAAGTACCTTTCGGTGCCGTTTTGCATCGCCGATGCCACCGTGTTGACCGAGGCCGGGTATGTCGGGGAGGATGTCGAAAACATCCTCGTCCGTCTGTTTCAGGCGGCCAACTACGACGCCGCGCAAACCGAACTGGGGATCGTCTATGTCGATGAGATCGACAAGATTTCCCGCAAGGACGGCAACCCTTCCATCACCCGCGATGTTTCCGGCGAGGGTGTCCAGCAGGCGCTGTTGAAAATCCTCGAAGGCACTATCGCCAATATTCCCCCCAAAGGGGGACGGAAACATCCCGAGCAGTCGTTCGTCAAGATCAACACCCGCAACATTCTGTTCATCTGCGGCGGGGCCTTTGAGGGGCTGGAGAAGATCATCGCCCGTCGGGTGGGCAAGAAGACGGTCGGGTTCGATGCGCCTCATCTGGTCGTGGATGATAAGCGGGCCGAACTTCTGGGTCAGGTCGAACCGGCAGATTTGCTGGAATACGGCCTGATACCGGAATTGATCGGCCGTCTGCCGGTGGTGTCGGCTCTGCGGCCGTTGACCGAGGAAGAACTGCTGTCGATTCTGACCGAGCCGAAAAACGCCCTCACCCGGCAATATCAGAAACTGTTCGAGATGGACGGCCTCAAGCTTAGTTTCGAACCATCGGCCCTGAAAGCGGCGGTGAAAGAGGCGGTCAAGCGGCGCACCGGGGCGCGGTCGTTGCGGTCGATTTTCGAGGCGGCGATGATGGATATCATGTATGAGGCTCCCACGATGCCCGACCTGGAGGAGATCATCATCACCGATCAGGTGATCGCCTCGCATGGCAAACCGATCTACAAACTCAAGAGCAAGCGCTCCAAAAAATCCGCGTAAGTTTTCAATCTGATATCGATTGTATGGGCCGGCTCTGCCGGCCCTTTTTTTGACGGACAGGTGGTCCGCTTTTTTAGAGGCGGGGTGACAAAGCTTGCGGGAGCAACGTATCCGCCAAAGAATGAGTTAATGCTGAGCTATCATACCCCACGGCTAAAGCCGTGGGCCACCCAGCGGACGAAGAACAATCGCGGCCTATCCTACCGAACTCGGCTGGAAATTCGATTGCGTAACGATTCCCCAGGAGGTATGTTTCAGTAATCATAATAGTGCCGCCTTCGGGCCAAACGGAAATCGACAACCAGTTATGCCGATATTCTTCCGAAAGTATTATCGCGAAATCCTGTTAAGCATTCTGGCGATTGCCCTGCTGGCCCCGTTGATGTATTATGGACGGCCTCTGTATCTGTTGACGCCCGACATCAAGTATGCCAAGGCCAAGGTTCTTCAAATTAGTCTCGCCGATCCTTATGCCGATCCCGTCACCGGATATGACACGTTTCATCCTCCGTATTATTATCTCGTATTGGCCGCGCTGACGGCGACCGGCTTGGACTTCAACACCGTCCTTTTCCTAATTACCATCCTGAATGTGAGCCTGATCTTGTTTTTGGCATACGCAGTGCTCCGTACGATCTTCGGGGCCACGACTGCGTTTCTGGCTTGCCTTATGATTCCGTTCATTATTCAATTCATGGGGTGCCGGAATATTCTTTTGCCCACTTCCTTTTGTTTTTCGGTCCCGTTCTATCTGGCCGGATTGTGGTGCTACCTGGAACCGAACGCATCGCCTCGCCAATCCACCCTTGCCGCCGTGCTGTGGGGTCTGGCTTTTCTGATTTCGCCGGTTTATCTGTTTCTCCTGGGATTGACCTTTCTGATGGGGTTTATCAAAGGAAAGGAACGTCGTCGGTCACTTCTTATGGCGGTAGCATTTTTGATAACGATCATCCCCTTTTATATTCAAGGCGCGGTTATCTTTTCACAGCATCTTTGGGGTACTTCCACCTTCGCTTTCTGGCGCGGAATTCCGGATTATGCCTGGTTTCACGACCTGATGGTCGAATTCATATCGCCGGTAATATACGCCCGAATCAGTGTTCCGACGGTCATCCACGTCCTTATCCTGCTGCTGGCGGCGGTGTTGATGGTAAAGACAAGACGGGTACATTGGTACCTGCCGCTGTCGCTGACAGCCTATCTATTGACCTATTACCATTTCAGCGCGCAATATGCCATCCGCATCCAGGTTTTCTTTTCCCTCTTCCTCGTTGCCGCGACCATCGATAGTCTCCGGGGGTTCGTTCGTTCCCCTTTGGTGTGGGCAGGACCGATCATTGCCGCCGCCGTTTATGCTCTCGTGTTTTACTATGATGTGACGATTCCGGATTTCCAGTATGAGCAGTCGATTATCGAGAAAAATCGCGATACGGCGGCGGAATTATGGAACAATGTGGACAAATACCTGGACAAGGGCGGCTATGTCTTTTGCACCAAACAAACATATTTCGACGCTTTAGCCCCGGTTATTCCCGTACATGCTCTCGGGGCTTATAAGACAATGGATTACTTCCAGCTGAATTCGCGGCTGGCGGAGGAGTTGGATGCCGACTACACAACGGCCATTTTCACCCACAGCTACGATTCGATCCAGCAAATCGCCGCCAAGTACGGCATCGGCAGGGCGGTGATGATGGGCGGGGACGTTACGCTGCCGGGTTTCCAGTTACTCATGCAGAATTGGAAACGAGTCTATCAAGACAAGTATTTCCTCATTCTGCAACGTCCGGATTAACGCATGGCACGAACGGTTGGCCCGCCTCTTCAGGCGGGGTGACAGGGCTTGCCGGGGCGCATGCTCGCCTACGTATATGCCAATGCCGAATCATCATACCCCACGGCTAAAGCCAACATTCTTGCTCTTCATTTTTCATTCGCAAAATCAACACCACTTTGATGGTGATTACGACTTCGTCCCCTCTAATAGATGAAACCATCGCATTCTATACGTCTGGGTATTGGGCATTGGTCTGTCATGCTGAGCGAAGCGAAGCATCTCGTCGCGCCACGGGCTGAGACCCTTCGCTTCGCTCAGGGTGACAAGTCAGCCCGGTCGCCCGTCCTTCAGGGTGGGAAAAGCCGCAAACAACGTATTACGTTGGTATGACGAAATGGTCACAAACACCAAAAATGACACGGCAAACCCATTTCCCGGCAACTTCAACGCCGCCATTCCGGTACGGCGAAAATTTGCCGTTTTTCGGCCTCGAATCAGTAGAGGAATGCCATCGTTTCGGCATCTCCACCAACCTGTCATACCCGCGAAAGCGGGTATCCAGGGATATCCCACGAAGGATGGATTCCCGCTTGACGCGGGAATGACAGCATGGCAGCGCGGGAGCAAGGTTACGTTGAAAAACATCAAAAATAACAAATCGAAACCATTTCCCGGCAACCGCATGTCAACCATGCTAGTCCAACGAAAAATTATGGCATTTGGCTCGAAAATCAGTAGAAGAATGCTAGTGATTCACACTACGCGGTCGCCTTATCCAGACGCACCCCTAAAGGAGTGCGCCACCCCGGCTGGCGGCCAAAATAAAACCGGACGCGGGGAGCATCACGCTTCCTGCGCCCGGCGTTCGATAGCTGAGAGGATCAAACGAGAAGAGAATGTCGTTTATCGCAATCAGAATCCGGCCACGACTTCATTCTCCAGCGGAATAATTTCCTCCGCCTTGGCAGCCGATATGCCGGCCATTGCCCCCGCTTTGGCTCCGTTCATCTTCCGGGAAGGCTTCTGCGTTGTCGGCCGATTTGTATTCATCGGACGGCGGCCGCTATCGTTTCTTATGGTCGAGGAGATCTGGAGGCGCGGCATGGCCTCGCCGGCACTCGTGTCACTCAGGACCAGGTCCCTGCCGTTGATAAGACGGCTCAAATCCCCGACGATCTGCAGCATCTGCTGCGCCTGCGCCGACAGTTCCTCGCTGGCCGCGGAGGATTCCTCGGCGTTCGAGGCGGACTGCTGGGTCACCTGATCCATCTGGGCCACGGCGGAAGTGATCTGGCCGATACCCTGGGCCTGTTCATTAGAGGCCGCGGAGACTTCGCCGACCAGGCCGCTGACTTTCTTGATGGTGGTGGTGACTTCGCCCAGGATGGCGATGAGCTGATCGGTGGCGTGCACGCCGTTGTCGGCGTTCTTCTGGGAGCCTTCGATCAAGGCGCTGGTGTTCTTGGCCGCCTCGGCCGAACGCTGAGCCAGATTGCGAACTTCTTCCGCCACGACGGCGAACCCCTTGCCGGCTTCACCGGCCCGGGCCGCCTCCACGGCGGCGTTGAGGGCCAGCAGATTGGTTTGGAAAGCGATCTCATCGATGACCTTGATGATCTTGGCGGTTTCATCGGATGATTTCTTGATTTCCATGATGGCCTTCGACATCCCGTCCATCGCCGCCGCCCCTTTATCGGTGGCGGTATTCGCGGCGGTCGCCAGCAGATTCGCTTCCCGCGCGTTGTCGGCGTTCTGTTTGGTCATCGAAGACATTTCTTCCAGCGCCGACGAGGTTTCTTCAAGCGACGAGGCTTGTTCGGTCGCTCCTTCCGCCAACGATTGTCCGGCCGCGGCGACCTGCGCGGACGCGGCGCCGACCTGTTCGGCCCCATCGGTGAGGGCGGTGACTATTTTGTTGACCGGTCGGGTGATGCTGATCGACAGGAAGACGCCCAAAAACAACGCCAGGACCACGCCCACGACGACGGCCGTGGCCATGATGGTGGTGCCGGTGGCGGCAATATTCGCTCCCTGCTGCGCGGCGAGGTTGGCATTGGCGATCCCCAAAGATATCACCTTGTCCAGAAGGGCCATGGCCTCTTTCTGTCTTTCCTCGACGACCACCATCCCCTGCTGCTGAAGTTGTTTGTACCCTTCATCGGAACGGGTGCGGCGATACGCCTTGGACATCTCCACGAATTTTTCGTTGGATTCCCGCCAGACGGCCAGACCGGACTTGAACGCGTTCCATTCCCGCTCCTCATCGCCCTCCATCGGTATGGCTTCAAAGGCATCGGAAGCCTGCTTCAAAGCCGCGCGATCATCGGTGATGTCCTGATACAGTCGATCCACGCTGGCCTGATCCAACGCCGGTATCAACAACGCCCGGACCGATCCCTTTATCGCCTTGGCGTGCGCGGAAATGAGCAGGAGGCTCTGCGTGTTGGGCAGTTCCACCCTCGAGACCTTATCCAAGGCCCCCGCCAAACTGCCGAGATTGACCATCCCCACGATGCCGATGGTGGCGGTAATCAGGGCGACAATGACAAAACCTCCGATCAGCTTGACGCTGAGTTTCATCTTCTTAAACATGGACTCTCCTTTTATGGTTATTCTTCTATTCAGCAATTACCGGTTC
>JAQVRW010000187.1 GCA_028700875.1 Candidatus Zixiibacteriota bacterium
TACTGCTGATTGCTCAATCGCAGATAATTCGATACAGTTCTGACGACCATTATGTTCTCGTAAGCTGTATTACACTATATCCTTTATGGTAGACGCGCTTCCTCCACCGGTTAAAACCGGTGGTCTCAGCGCTGTTTTCCTATGAATGCGGGATGTATGTTACCGAGTATCGAAATCTCCGGACTACATACACCGTGATACTCTGTTCTGACGAGTATGCGGAAGTCGTCGAATCGTGCGCGACGTCCGACGACTGTAAACGCATCCAGAAGATGGGGCCGATCGCGTTCGATGAGATGCGTGACCTGGGGACCCAATTGATCACGGTAGCAACCATTCATGACCGGAAGAGTGCGGTGCGATGCCCGTTCTGTGCATCAGACGACATTCGGACCGAGGGGTATAACGAAGACGCGCGCCACATCTTCGAGACCTGTCGCTGTTTCCATTGTGACCGGTCATGGCAGAATACATTTCAATTTGTAGATCATGAGGTGAATGACGATGAGTGACATGATAGCATGGAACGTGTATGTGCCGAATGATAAACGAGAATTGGACGGCCCGGTGATCATCAAGATGGATACCGTGTATTATGACCGGTCGATCGATGCCCGGGAGGTGCGGCGATCGCTGATCCAGCACGACGGCTACCCTGACTGCATTGAGGTTACCCGGCAACACATCACGTTCAGTAGAAATTGAGGGATGAATCATGAAACTGACCCAGCGACTACCCTGTTGCTCCCTGCACTATGTCATGCAAGATGTATTGTCGCAAGACGAATGGCGGTATGGTGTCACCATCATCGCCCGGCAGGATGAAGAAGCGGTCCTCCGGCAACGACTGGAAGCAGCAACGTTTCTCGTCGTCGACGATCTCATCGCATTTTTGCGAAAGAACCGGTATCAGGTCTCGGTACACAAAAATCTGCTCGTGGTCTCCGCGATCCGGGCGTCTGACGATTGCCACACTTATTCGTGATCCCATGGCGGAAATCGTAGCAAAACCAGCAGAGGTCGCCGTCGGATTGGGCGATATCGTTGAGTATACCCATCGGCGTGACGGGATCCCGGTGCGAGGGCAGATGATCAGTAAGATGCGTGACCTCCTGACCATCTATGTGACCACCCCGGCAGCGTATCTGGGCGAGTATGCGTCCCGCCCCATTACGAGCGTCAAACGGGTGGGGGTGGGCTACTACCACTACCACGGGAAACAGTATACCCGACACAACGGGTTTCTGTATACCCTGGTCGCCGGGTTCCCCACGAAACGCGAGGTAACGGCCTACATCGCGGCGTTACCCGACCGGCAGGACGCCTGTGTCGTGCTCCGAGGGATTCCTGACAGAAGAGTTCCGGTTCCCCACCTGGTGCCCGGCTACAGCGTGTGGCGGGAACCGTATACGAAGAAAAGTTTAGCAATACGGAGGCGACGAACGTCAACTACCACCGGTTAAAAACCGGTGGCTTGCAACGATACGAAGGTTTGAACCAATGCAGCGTTCCAATTTAATTCGCACGAAGTTTACCGAGAACGGCCTTATTCGTGCAGGCCGGTTGACGCGGCCGCTACCGATTATCCGTAGTTGTACGGAATCACCGGCTACATCTTCCTCCACACCCACTCTACTGAACTCCGGGAATTTTGGAGCAGTCAACCGACATTCCCGAGTGCCCACGTTGGGTAAGGAATGCGTACCAAATGTATCGACGTTTGACTACAAAAATGTTATGGAGAGCGCGCTTCCTCCACCAGTTGAAACCGGTGGTCTCCGCGCTGTTTTCGTATGAAGATTCGAACCGGGTTTGTCTCGAACAGTTCCAGCAGTTCGTATGTGTGCGACATCTGTGGTCGGACGATTGCGGGATGGGATATGTCGCTGAGCGAAGCGGAGATGTATGTCTGTGCACACGGCCACACGTTTTGCACCCATCACGCTCAAGATGCGTTGTCGAAAGACGTGGTTATTGCATATGTCGCCGCGATGTTATCGCTGACGAATGATGAAAAACGTGCCATCATTGACTACTTGCAGGCCATGGATGCGGAGACCTACCAGCAATGTACCGAGACCACGGTGTTTGTTGACTGTGGCGACAACCGGGTGGTGGATACCATCCTGGCGAAGTGCGATGACGTGCTGACCGGGCATGACGACTTGTCCCAGTATACCATTGAGGAACGGTATCCATCGGCATGTTGTCCCATCTGCCAGATGGAGGTGGTTCTGGATGCCGACGTGCTCCGCTACCTCTGTGCCAAGCACGGGGTGACCACCGAGATGGTGGGCGACGAGATACGGCGTACATTTGCGACGTATGAGGATCTGATGACCTATATAAAGAAAACGGGAGAGAAACGATGACTCGAATCGCAAAAGTTGAGTTTGAGTTTGAATACCCCGATGAGATGAGCGACGAAGAGATCAATGACCGGAGGATATCTAGATGCGGGGCATCAACTCGTTCCTGAGAGACTTGCCATTGTTCGGAGGTAATCAATGACAGAATTTCGGGTTACCTGGGAGATCAATCTTGATGCCGAGACGCCGACCGATGCGGCCAAGCGGGCGTTTGCGATCCAGCGAGATCCGATTTCAATTGCTACCGTTTTTTCTGTAACCAACCCCCAAGGTGCAGTTATGATCATCGATCTCCTGGATCAAAATGACGCCAACACCGCACCGTCCGATCACCCGGTCCCCCCGTGGGCCCGGTGTGATGATCTCGATACTCGGACGGTGATCGTCCTGGCGACCGACCTTGCCCGGTATGCCACGACATTCGACTCGTATGATGAGTATATCTGGTGGATCATTCATCTTACCCGGGAGTTTATGGCTGACCATCCGAATCGGGAGACGTGGGATGGGTTCGAGTATCCAAACAACATCCAGATCTTCGAGAGACGGGCATTACATCAATTGGTTGATCGGCGCCCGGTGGAGTTGCCATGAGCGTTATGGAGATCGAACCGGCGGTGTTCGGCCGGATTGCTGCCACCCTGTTGGCATCCCACCATGCGGACCAGTATGCCCGATGTGTCTTTGATCACCATGAAGACACTTCAATCCGGGCACTCTGGGGGTCCAGCGACCCCGGTGAGTTTGCACAACGATATGATAAGGCGAAACAGTCGATGATCCTGAACTGGGTCAATCGCCTCTCGCTGGCGAACCAGATGGCAGTAGTGTTGAACTACTACGATGGAGACGAGATCGCCCTCCGGCACCTGCCGGACGGGATCGAGCACGCGATGCCGTATACGGCATCCGAACTCTACGAGACGTTGAACAGCATCCAGTACAACCTGTACACGAACGCCGGCCGGTGCATGTTCAGCCACGAAGACATGGACCGGCTGACCCGGCTGATTGGGACGGCGGCACACCTGATCATTGAGGAACGATAACATGGGCGGGATCGAGATAGAAGAAGCATCCACTACGGTGACTATTTCCATAACGTTTGATATATGTGGTGGACATCACATGTCTGAAGATATCGTTCTCGATAATATTGAAATCCCGGAAGCCATTGTTCATGGCAACAATCCGCATAGAATCCGGGAGTATCTTCTGGAAACGTATCGTGATCAGATTATGGAAACGATCAGTGAAATATCCGTTTCACTATCTGATCTTGATATTGATTATAACACTCTCGAAATCGAAGACATCGAGTGACTATTCGTAAGGAGCGATAACATGGGCGCAGAATTTCTATTATCTTACATACCATATCCGGTTTTGACGGACGACCGTCGTGCGACGATCGAGGCAACGATTGACGCACTGACGTTTGAGAATATCAACGAATATGCGGACAATGCCGGGGTGGACGATTACGACACGAATGAGGAGGTCGTGGCCGAGGTTCAACAGCGTCTCCGGCGCGTCTTTTCCGTGTATGCAGATATGGAACATTATCGCACAACCACCACGCTCCATCTTTGCAAACGGAGGTACTTGTTTGCCGGTGGAATGTCCCCGGGCGACAGCCCGACAGAAGAGTTCGACGATCTCTGGATGCTCTATCTGGTGGATAAGATCTACCGGCAACTGGAGGCGTGGATGCTCGAAGATGCACAGGAGGTATAACCATGGGAACGCGTGGCGTGGTCGGGTTCCATCGGGATGGGGTTGACAAGATCACCTACAACCATTTTGACAGTTACCCGGCTGGATTGGGTGAGATCGTCAAGACCTTTCTGCTGGAGACCCCGGTCGACCAGTTACACACCATCTTCGACCGGATTGTCATGGTCGACGAACGCGCAACTCCTACCCAGGATCAGATCGCGGAATGTCGGAATTATCTACACAACGTCAAATACGAAGCAGTCGATTGGTATGAGGCGCTGCATGACGCCCAGGGCAATCTGGTAGTGTATCGAGACGGGTTGCGCTACATGATCGATGGCAAAGCGTTTTTGCAGGACAGTCTCTACTGCGAATGGGGGTATGTGATCAATCTGGATACCAATATGCTGGAGATCTACCGCGGATTTCAGAGAAGCCCGTCCTGGAATCGATACTATTCACCGACACCGACCGATGGGCAGGGGATTTATTACAACTGCCAGATGATCCACGCGGTTTCGCTCTTCGACCTACATGCGTTTGATATGGCCGGGTTTGAGAACCGGGTCAACCGAGATGAGAATAGTGCATTGTACCATCAGACGATTATGAAAACGTTTCGACGACATATTGACCAATCATGTACGTATTCAACCAGCCATCAGGTGAACGACACATCTATCGTGTTCAACGTGATGGTTATGATGCAGCGACCCACGCTTTCGCTGTCGGTTCAAACCGATATTCTCATTGACCTACAAGAGAGATTGGTGTGCGAGACCGTCACCATGACCAGCGCACCGGGAGCCCCGACGAACGAGGAAGGGGGGTGGGCCTATGCCGTCCCGGTCACGATCACTATCGGTTCAAATGATCAGGAGACAACATAATGCCGTTATTTGAAGTAACCGTAGAGCAGACATTTGTAGTGGAAGCGAAAGACGAAGACGATGCGGCTGATCATGTGCTTGGGATCCTGAACCGGTCGTCTGATGCCTGTTGGGATTGTGAAAATGTGATTGATGTCGAGGAGGGAGGAAAATGAGCCAGACTATTGTGATCCGGGTTACTGTCCCGGAGACCATTTCGGAAGATGACGAGGAAGCGTGCACAGAGGCCATCAACCTGACCCTGTATAACGCATTAGAGATGTATGGGTGCTGTGTTGATTCGGTTGCCTTTGAAACCCCGACAAACTGTTAATCCGAAACCACTATTGATAGCAACGAGGAATAAACCATGACCAAAGATGTAACCGAGTTTCTGAACGGCGCCGCAAAACTATTGGCGCTGAATGTTGAAGTGAAGACCTACTCCTTACCGGAGTATTGCGACCGCTACAAGACCGAGTTGACGACCGTGCCGAACGTTGATATCGGCCGGAGTTTCGTCGTCACCGGGATCGACGCGAACGCGGTCGATGTGTGGGTGAAACAGGTCACCGAACTTCTGGCCTACCGGATTCCCACCACCCTCTCGGTGGTGTGGCACGAGATCAGCCTGATCCACGGGGTCGAGACCTACAGTCTTGCATTCGTGGCAAAAGGCAATCATAACGGGTTTCCGATCAGTGATATGCTGCGGGACCCGACCCCGCTCATCGAGAAGGGGTATGTGGAAGGACTGGCCACGTTCATCGAGGATGCCTGCGCCACGCTTGAGGACGAGGAGATGATCACCGCTGATATCCGGCTCTCCGTAGAAGTCAAGTACGAAGGATATGTCACGTTGCGAAACGTCGAGATTCCCCGGCGGCTGGGTGACGACGAGAACGTTGATGAGTTACTCGATTATCTCAACGAAAATGTGAAGGAAAATATCGAAAATGCTGTCGCCGAAGCGGCTAACACAGGAGAACTGAGCATGGACGAGTATTCTCTCACGTATGAGGTTGAAGAAGTGGACGAAACCTAACTCTTATTATCCAAAAAACCGTCTCGCAATTTCCTTCTCTTATTTTAGGTGATTTTGTATGGCAGACGACATCTGTGTCAGTAATAACCTGTCGGGCAAGATGGCCCGCATTTCAGCAATCTCATTGAACCCGTTGACGAACGACTTCTGTAATACCGTGGCAAACGTGAACCATACCACATGTAGTGTCTGTTACGCCCGTCGGTATGCCAGCACGTTCCGGAAGAATGTGATCC
>JAQVRW010000188.1 GCA_028700875.1 Candidatus Zixiibacteriota bacterium
GCCCACGAAATCAAACAACAGCGGTTCCGCCAGGAATACGAGGATTGCATCATGTGCGGCCTGTGCGTCCGGATGTGCCAGCAGCAGATGATGGCCAAGGCGATAGGCTTCCGCGGCCGAGGCGAAACCCGCAGCATCGGGACGCCGTTCGACATCAAGTCCGAGGTCTGCCGTCTCTGCGGCGGATGCATCTACGTCTGCCCGGCCTGCATGTTGCGCTGTACTTACACGGACAAAGAGAAAGTGATCTGCGGCGGATGCGCCAACATCAGTCCGCCTTGTCTGGAAAAAGAACGTTTTGACGATATGATGTGTTACATGAAACCTTGTGTGGCATGTGAAATCAAGAAGGATTGACGTCGGTAATGGAGGAAAAACAATGTCGACGACCTTTTCGAGAATAAACTCATCCGCCGCGACCCTGACCAAGAACCGGACCGAGGATTCCATAGTCCCTCATTCCGGGATGTGCGTCACCTGCGTTGACGGATGCATCGGCATGTGCGAAATCGGCAAGTCCGCGTATCGCGGTCACGAAGTCATCTATCCCCAGCCGTTCGGAGTCATCACTTCGGCCGGGGAAAAGAGATACCCGGTCGACTATTCGCACATCAACATCATGGGCACGGCTGTCGGCGCCGTTGGGGTGGAAGCCGACAGCGACAAGGCGATTTTCCCGAAAGTCAACCTCGAAGTCGTTTTCGGGCATGACAAGGGAATCAAGTTCCGGCTTCCCTGGATCATCCCTGGGATCGGTTCGACCGATATCGCCAAGAATAACTGGGAAGGATTGGCCATCGGGTCGGCGCTGGCCGGCACCGGCCTGACCATCGGTGAAAACGTGGTCGGGATGGACCCGGAATCGACTTTCTCCAAGGGTCAGGTCACCGACACCAAAGACCTCAAACGCCGTGTCCGGCTGTATCAGGATCACCAGCGCGACGGGTACGGGGCGATCATCGTTCAGGCCAACGTCGAGGATGGCCGCCTGGGCGTCCAGGAATACGCCATCGACAAACTGGGCGTGGAAATCGTCGAATTGAAATGGGGTCAGGGAGCCAAGGATATTGGCGGCGAGGTCAAGATCCGCAGCCTTCAGAAGGCGCAGATGCTGTTTGAGCGCGGCTATATCGTCCTGCCCAACCCGACCGACCCGAACGTCATCAAGGCGTTCGAGAAGGGGGCGTTCAAGGAATTCGAACGGCACTCCCGAATGGGCATGGTGACCGAGGAATCGTTCGCCCAGCGCGTTCAGGAACTGCGGCAGGCGGGGGCCAAGTATATTTTCCTCAAGACCGGCGCCTATGCTCCGGCCGATTTGGCTCGGGCGATCAAGTACGCTTCCAAGTACAAACTGGATCTGCTGACCGTCGACGGGGCCGGCGGCGGTACCGGTATGAGCCCCTGGCGGATGATGAACGAGTGGGGCGTTCCGCCGGTGGAACTGCATACGCTTCTGTACCAGTATGCCAAGAAACTGACCGACAAGAAGCAGTACCTTCCGGCGTTGGCCGTGGCCTCCGGTTTCACCTTCGAAGACCAGATCTTCAAGGGCCTGGCCATGGGCGCTCCGTTTGTCAAGCTGGTCGGCATGGCCCGCGGTCCGATCGCGGCCGCCATGGTCGGCAAGACCATCGGAATGGCCATCGATGCCAACCAGTTGCCGGTCTATGTCGAGCGGTTCGGGTACACCCGCGACGAAATCTTCGTCACCTCCGGCGTCCTGCGTCAGGAACTGGGGAACGATGAATTCGAGCGTCTGCCCACCGGCGCCATCGGCCTGTACACCTACTATGAGCGTCTCGCTCAGGGATTGCGTCAGCTCATGTGCGGCAGCCGCAAATTCGCGCTGGAACACATGACCCGCAATGATCTGGCGGCGTTGACCCATGAGGCGGCCGATCTCACCGGCATTCAGTACATCATGGATGTCAACAAAGAAGAAGTGGAGAAGATTCTCAATAGTTAGTCTTCGCTTCCGATAATTTCGACAGCAACCAAAACGCCCCCGGCTTCATGCAGAGCCGGGGGCGTTTCGTTATCGGAATGTTCGTCACGCGACGACTTATGGGAAACAGGGGGGCGGGCCGCCGCGGAAGATGTACATGATGATGTAAACCGCGTCGCCGACGTTGATCTTGCCGTCGCAGTTGGCGTCGGCCGCCTCGGGATGCTGGGGCGCCGGACCGCCACGGAAGATATAATTGACGATGAATACCGCATCGCCCACGTTGATAGCACCATCGTCGTTGGCGTCGCCGCCCCAATATTCCCGATCCGTATTGAACAACACTCTGATGCTGTCACCCGGAAAGTCGGTAACGGCCAGATCGAGGTCGCCATCGCCGTCGAAATCGGCAGCGGATGCGGAATACGGCCTGCCTCCCACCTCCCTGGTATTTACCAGCGTAAAAACCGTTCCGCATGTATTAAGAAGCAGCGAAATAGTGCCGGAATCAGGGTTGGTAGTGACGATATCCATATCGCCGTCGCCATCGAAGTCAGCGGCGCAGGACGACTTCGGACCGCCGGGAACGTTGATGACCTGAGGAGCGCCGAAGACTCCGGTGCCGTCATTGGTCAGAACGGTTATGGCCTTGTCGAGGGCGTTGACGACGGCCAGGCTGATATTGCCGGTACAGGTGAAATCGGCGGCCACAATATCCACGCAGTAATCGCCGGAAGGGTACTTGGTGGGAGCGGCAAACGTGCCGTCCCCGTTGTTCATCATCACGGCAATGCTATCGCTGTATCCCAACGCTCCGGCGAGATCGATGCTTCCGTCTTTGTTGAAGTCGGCGGCGGCGAGGGCGAATGGGCGGATGCCGGGAATCGATGACAGGACCGTCAGCGAACCGTCGCCGGCGTTGCCGAAAAGGGTTACCTCATCATTACAGCTGCGGGCCACATCAATAGTCCCATCGCCATTGAAATCGGCGGCGCAAATATCGAGGGCGAAGGAACCGCCGTAGAAATTGACCGGCGAAGCGAAACCGCCCTCGCCATCGTTCTTAAGGACGCTGATATGTACGAAATATTCTCCGTCCTCATCGACCGTGGCAATATCCATGTCCATATCCGCGTCCAGATCGGCCCCCGAAATAGCCGTCGGATCAAACGAAGTGTAATAGTCGCCGGTCCGGGTAAATATCCCCTGGCCGTCATTGACCAGCACAGTAACATTTGCGTCCTGAAGGTTGGCCGTAACCAGGTCGATCGGGCCGTCGCCGTTGACGTCAATGGAGATGACCTGTTTCGGATAGGCGCCGACGGCATACACGGAGTCCGACAGAAATACCCCCCCGCCGCCGTCGGCGGCGATGGTGAACGACCAGACGTACGCCTTTTCGAGCGGCACCCCTTCAGCCGAGGTGATGCCGTCGGTCAATACCGCCGTCACCAGTTCTCCCCGGGCGAAGGTGCGCGATGGGGTAAACAAGGCCGTGCGGGTTTGATCGTCGTAGGTAATCGTACCCTGGTAGCGGCCGGTCAGATGGCCGTTGACGACGAATGCATCACCGTCGATAGTGAGCGGGTCCATGGCAATGGTGAATACCGCGGAGATCGTAGTCGACGGTGCCAGGTGTCGACTATTCTGCTCCGGAGTGACGCTCGCAACGTGCGGGATGGTGTCCTGGGTGTTCCAGCCCGTCATACCGGCCATAAGCCACCAGAAGGCCTTGCCTTTCTGGTAACAGTTGAAACATTGAGAATGGGCGCAGTCGCCGCAATCCGGACAGGTATGGGTGGTGCACCAGTCCGTGCACCAGTTGCAGTAATCGGTTTCATCGGGATAGTAGACGCCGTCCGGATCGTAACTTTCTATGTCCGCGAAATCGAACAGAATTTTATCGTTGGCGGCGCAATAGGCCCGAATCTGGTTGTTGCGGAGATACAGATTCCCGGTTGGGCCTCCGCCGTCGAGATGCCCGGTCATATAGACGAATTTGATATCGGGATACTCCTGCTCCAGTTGATTCATGGCCCCGAGATAGATGTTAATTCCTTCCTCGGTCGCCCAGGATACCTGGCCGCACCAGGACCACATGACTACGTTGAAGGTGTTGCCCGGTTCATTCAATGCCTGACGGGTGACCGCCACCCAGGCGGTGTCCTCGGCGTTGCCCAGATCGCCGCCGTATTCGGTCAAAGACAACGTGCCGTCGCCATTGTTGAAATCATAGAGGCTGTTTTCATCGCGGATCATGGTCATGCCGGTCACGATCTGGCTGCCGTGCGACGTGTGGCCGTAGAACAGGCGGAAATCCTGTTTGATCGTTTCAATGGCTGGCGGCGAGATGTCGGGGAACTGCGCGATCACCGTATGATCGGCGATAATTGGTTCGGCGGTTGTCGTCGCCGGAAACAACGCCATCACGACGCAGGCGGCCAAACCGGTCCGGATAAACAATAACAAACCTCGCATAACCCCTCCTGGGCATGAATAGTTGTGCTGATTTTTGAACCGTATTTAAAGATAGAACAAAACTCCTGGGGTGCAAGCGGAATATTGATGGCGTCGGGGAATCAAAAAACGGTATTGTCTCAATTGTGATTGACACAGTAGGTATTCCTGTTATCTTCCAGCCGAGAGGGCTAAAATGGGAGGAGATATGCCGGGTGTGAAAATTCCGATCGGATTGGCCGCCGGCGTCCTGTTGGCGCTGTTACTGGCGTGCCACGACGACAAGGGAGACAACCCAACCGGGCCGACCGGGCAAAAACCCGTGATCACCAGCATGGGCAGCGATGCTTCCGAAGTACTGGTCGGTGGTTATACGTCTGTCTATTGCGACGCCTATGACCCCGATGGAGATTCGCTCGATTACAGATGGTCCGCAATCTATGGAACCTTCCCCGAGGGCAACCGTGGCGCGGCTGTCCGGTGGGTAGCTCCCGCTAGTCCTTATACCGTGATTCTCACTTGCACCGTGACTGATTATATGTACAGCGTGTCAATGAGTCTTGGGATCAATGTAGTTTTCCAACCGTAAAACAACGTCGTCACGACTACGGATGCATTATAGAAAGGCAAAAGCAAAAGCCGGGCGGAGATTCCGTCCGGCTTCATGTTTTTGCGGAAGATGAAGCGGGCTATTTATTCATCCTCAGAACGTCGAGGATAAAGGCGTATTCAAATGCCTTCTCCCGCAGGGTATCGTACCGCCCCGAAGCGCCGCCATGCCCGGCCCCCAGGTTGATCTTCAACAGCAGCCGGTTGTGATCGGTTTTGGTGGCCCGCAGCCTGGCTGTCCACTTGGCCGGTTCCCAGAACGGAACGGAAGCATCGTTGATACTTCCCGTGATCAACATATTCGGATATGCCTGGGCTTTGACGTTGTCATACGGGGAATACGACCGCATATAACGATAAAAGTCCTGCTCGTTGGGATTGCCCCATTCGTCGTATTCGTTTACCGTTAACGGGATGCTGGCGTCGAGCATGGTGTTGATGATGTCGACGAAGGGAACCTCGGCCACGATGATGCGGAAGAGATCGGGGCGCAGGTTGGCGACAACGCCCATCACCAATCCTCCGGCGCTGCCGCCGTTGGCGACCAGGCCGGCGGGGGAAGTGTAACCGTCGGCGATCAATTTCTCGGCGCAGGCGATGAAATCGGTAAAGGTGTTCATCTTATTGAATAATTTCCCCTGGTCGTACCAGTCCCGTCCCTTTTCGTCCCCGCCGCGGACATGGGCGATGGCGTAGATGAATCCCCGGTCGAGCAGGCTCAAACGCACCGACGAGAAGGTCGGGTCCGAGCCGAAACCATAAGCGCCATACGCGTGCAGATAGAGAGGGTTTGAGCCGTCGCGTTTCATCCCCTTCTTGTACACCATCGAAATCGGTATCATGGCGCCGTCGGAAGCCTGGGCATATATCCTCTCCGAGGTATACTGCGCCGGGTCGAATCCCCCCAGCACTTCATACTGTTTCAACAGTGTCCGCTCCCGCGTCTTCATGTTGTAATCGTACACCGCCATCGGCGATACCAGCGACGTGTATGAGAAGCGGAAGAGGTCGGTGACGAAATCGGCGTTCCCGCTCGGCCAGATCAAATAGATCGGTTCCGGGAAATCGATGTAGTAAGCGTCGCCGTCGGCCAGGTTTTTCACCTGCACGTGATTGACGCCCGCGATGCGTTCATACACGATCATGTAATCGCGGAAGAGGTCCAACCCGGCGATCATCACCGTGTCCCGCGCGGGAATGATCTCCTTCCAGTT
>JAQVRW010000189.1 GCA_028700875.1 Candidatus Zixiibacteriota bacterium
AGATCTATGTCACACAGGCAAACGACGTGGGGGTTGATCCTGATCGTCCTGGGTGGGTTGTTGCTGTTATACAATCTTCATATCGTCACCTTCCGCTATGTCTGGCCGGCGGCGATTATCGTCGTGGGCATATACCTGCTGGCGCGCGGCTGGCGACGACGTTCCGCCGGAATCGACATTTGCAATTGCCAGGCGTTCGGCGACCGCACCTATTCCGGGGTGACCGAAATCCATAACGGCAACGTCAGCCATTTCATCGGCGATGTCAATCTCGACCTGTCCGGCATGGAATTGAAGCCGAGGGAAAACAAGATTACGGTGTCGGCGTTTATCGGCGATATTCGTCTCAGGGCGCCGATAGACATCCCGGTCCGGGCGATCTGTTCGGCGTTTATCGCGGATTTTAACATCCTCGGACAATCGCGCGACGGGATATTTCTTTCGATCACGGAACAGACCCCCGATTATGATGCCGCCGAGAAGAAGCTGTTGATCACGTGCAGCGTGTTTATCGGGGATGTCAGTATCCAGCGGGGATGAAATAATCGTGGGCTGTTCGCGAACCGCCCCTACATGGCATTGACGTGAATTCGACGGGCGCGCAGCCGTGCGCCTACAGGATAAAAGTTAAGGCAGGTCTTGCGCCGCTGCAGGTCCGCCGTAGGCGGATGACCTGCCTTTCTTGTTTGACTATGATACTGCTATAGAATGTACCGGCTGAGGTCTTTGTCTTCGACGATTTTGGACAACTTCTCCCGCACCATCTCCGGCGTTACCAATACGTCCCGAGGACATTCCGGCGCATCGAACATCAATTCTTCCAATAGCGTCGTCATGACCGTATGCAGGCGACGGGCTCCTATATTCTCGGCCGATTCGTTGACCTCGGCGGCGATCCGGGCGATTTCCTTCACGGCCCCGTCGGTGAACTCTATCTTGACCCCTTCGGTGGCCAGCATCTCGGTGTACTGTTTGGTCAGGGCAGCTTTCGGTTCGGTCAGGATGCGCACGAAATCATCGGCCCCCAGCGAATCCAATTCCACGCGGATGGGCAGCCGTCCCTGAAGTTCAGGAATCAAATCCGACGGCGACGTGCCGTGAAACGCCCCGGCAGCGATAAACAAAACGTGATCGGTGCGGACCATGCCGTACTTGGTGGTCACGGCGCAGCCCTCGACCACCGGCAGAATATCGCGCTGCACTCCCTCGCGGGAGACATCGGGGCCCATTTTCGACTGGCTGCCGACGATCTTGTCGATCTCGTCGATGAAGACGATGCCCGATTCCTCGGCCCGATCCAGCGCGGAGGCGACGACCTCTTCCATGTTGACCAATTTGCCCGTCTCTTCCGCCTCCAGCACCTTGCGCGCGTCGGATATCGGCATCTTCTGCCGTTTGGACGGCTGCGGCGGCATCAGGTTGCCGAACATCTCCCGGAAATTGATCCCCATCTCTTCCAATCCCTGCGGGCTGAAGACTTCCACTATCGGCATGGATGAGGGAGTAACATCGACTTCCACCATGCGGTCTTCCAGAAGACCGTTGTCGAGCATCCCGCGCAGGCGTTCCCGGGTGCTTTCCTGGCGGGCTTTGTCTTCCTCGGTGGGCGGCGTCGCGGCAGAGGAACGCGGCAGCAGCAAGTCCAACAAACGGTTCGTCGTCCGCTTGGCGGCCTCCTCGGCAACTTGATTGGCCTTTTCCTCTTTCATCATGTTGACTGCCAGCTCGATCAGGTCGCGGATCATCGACTCGACATCGCGGCCGACATACCCGACCTCGGTGAACTTGGAAGCCTCGACCTTGACGAACGGCGCGCCGGTGAGATTGGCTAACCGTCGGGCGATTTCAGTTTTGCCTACTCCAGTGGGGCCGATCATGAGGATGTTGGCGGGCATGATTTCCTCGGCCATTTCCGATTCAATCGACTGCCGCCGCCAGCGGTTGCGCAAGGCAATAGCCACGCATCGTTTGGCCCGGTCCTGGCCGACGATATATTTATCCAGTTCGGCGACGATTTCTTTCGGCGTCAACTGGTTGATTTTGCGACGAGGCTTCCTGCGGCCGCGCACGCCCGTTCCTTGAGTCTTCATCTCTACTCCAGCGTTTCGACGGTGATATGATGGTTGGTATAGACGCAAATGTCGGCGGCGATCTCCAGCGACTTGCGGACGACCTCGGCCGCATTCAAGTTCGTGTTGGCCACCAGCGCCCGCGCGGCAGCCAGGGCATAATTGCCGCCCGACCCGATGGCGATGATGCCATCGTCCGGTTCGACCACGTCGCCTTTGCCGGTGATAATCAACGAGTGGTCTTTGTCGGTCACGGCCAGAAGCGCCTCAAGCTGGCGCAGGTACTTGTCCCGCCGCCATTCCTTGGCCAGCTCCACCGCGGCCCGGGGTAGTTTCCCGGCGAACTCATCGATCTTCTTCTCGAACAACTCGAACAGGGCGAAGGCATCGGCCGCCGATCCGGCGAATCCGGCCAGGATCTTGTCGTGATACATCCGGCGGATCTTGACCGCCTTTGCTTTCATGATGCTCTCGCCGAACGTCACCTGGCCGTCGCCGCCCAGGGCGACCTGATCGCCGACCTTGACGGCGATGATAGTCGTGGCATGAATATTGATCTCCATATGTGTCCTCATGCGCGCGGATGCGCTTTTTTGTAGGCTTCTTTCAGACGCGCCGTCGTGATATGCGTATAGACTTGGGTGGTGGACAGCGCCTCGTGTCCCAGCATCTCCTGGATCGCCCGGATATCGGCGCCGTTGTCCAGCAGATGCGTGGCAAAACTGTGCCGCAACATGTGCGGCGTCACTCTCATCCCCGCTTTCAGGCCATAGGCATGCACGATTCTATTAACGCTCCGGACGGACAATTGTTCGCCTCGGGGGTTGATGAACAGAAAGTCGCTTTGAGCGCCGCTTTTGGCCAATTGCTTTTCCCGAACTTCCAAATAGCGGCGGCAACTATCCATGGCCGGCATCCCCAGCGGAACCGTCCGTTCCTTGCTCCCCTTGCCGAAAACCGTGACCACGAACCGATCCATGTCCAGAGAAGCCATGGTGATCCCGACCAGCTCAGCGCGGCGCATGCCTGAGCTGTAAAGGAATTCAAGCATGGTCAGATCGCGCCCAATGCGGAATCGTTTGAGCAGATCCTTGTCGGATAGCTCCGGCAGTTCCGTCGACTCCTGCAGTCTTGGCGGTTCTGCTTGTTCCGACGGCCCGAGCACATCCTGCACCTGATGGGGAGACAAAAACTGCGCCAGCTGGCGGGAATATTTTATCGTGGGGAGTTCGAAGAGCAACCGTTTGTCGGCTTTGTGTTCGGTAAGATATTTCTGGAAGGTCGCCAGTGCCGAGAGAAAGCGGGCGATGGAACGATTGCCGATTTTTTTGTCATGAAGCCGTCCGAGATAGGCGCGGAGAAGAATCTTGTTGATCTCGACGGAGCCGGCATCGGGGAAGCGTTGGTCAGTGAGATAGGCGGCGAACCGTTTCAGGTCGCGGGCGTACGCTTCGAACGTAAGCGCCGAGTACCGTCCCGACTTTTGCAGGTGGGCCAGGAAGTCGTTGAGATGTTTATTATAGTCCGCCACAAAGGGAATCTACCACCGATTGCCGACCCCCGTCAACCGTTTTTCGGAAACATCGAGGCGACCCAAAATACGACGGGTGGCCCACGGCTTCAGCCGTGGGGTGTAATGGTCAGGCATAGGCACAACTATATCCTAACCATCATCCACGGGCAAGTCTCGTCACCCGGCCTCTAAAGAGGCAGGCCACCCGACTGATGGAAACCGCCCCCCGGCAGATGTGGACATCTGCCGGGCACAGGGCAAATAAAACGGGCCGGAGACCATGAAGGACCCGGCCCGCAATTATTGACTTGTTTGCGCGTCGATTAGCGAGACACCGGTTCTTCGGCCGGTTCTTCGGAAGATGATTCCGGAGAAGATTCGGGGTATGATACCACCTTGCATTTGGGGCAATAGAAATGGAAGCCCTTGGCCTTGGTGGTCTTCTCGACGATATACGGGTTGCCGCAAGCCTTGCAGGGAGTGGCAACCGGTTTGTCCCACGATACGAAATCGCATTTGGGGTACTTACTGCAACCATAGAAGGTCTTGCCGCCCCGTCCGCGACGTTCCACCACCTGGCCCTCGCAGCCTTCCTTGGGGCAGGCCACGCCGGTGGTCAACGACTTGGTGTTCTTGCAGTCGGGATAATTGGTACAACCCAAAAATTTGCCGAACCGGCCGGTCTTGACCTGCATCGGGGCGCCGCACTTTTCGCAGACCTCGTCGGTGGTGACGGATTCTTGCTCGCCGTTCAGCGGTTTGGTGCTCTTGCATTCGGGGTACCCGCTGCAGGCGAGGAATCGCCCGTTGCGTCCCCACTTGATCACCATCGGCTGGCCGCACTTATCGCAGACCTCATCGGTCTTTTCCACCAACGAAGCCTTGATCGCCTTGGCCTTGCCGTTGACCTTGGATAGAGTCGCGGCGAACGGCTGATAGAAATCGTTGAGAACCTTGGTCCATTCGACCTTACCCTCTTCGATCTCGTCCAGCTCTTCTTCCATCAACGCCGTGAAGGAGACATCGAACAGCTTCTGGAAATGGTCAACGAGAATCTTGGTGACGGCGAAACCGAGTTCTGTCGGGATCAGCCGCCGTTCGGTCAGATCGACATACTTGCGCTGTTTGAGGGTATAGATGATCTGGGCGTAGGTCGAGGGACGCCCGATTCCTTGCGCTTCCAGTTCCTTCACCAACGAGGCCTCGGAGAACCGGGGCAGAGGCTTGGTGAAATGCTGACTGGGGTCGAACTTGTCGGCTTTAAGCTTTTCCCCTTTTTCCAACGGCGGAATTTCCGCTTTCCCGTCGCCGTTGCCATTGCCGTTTCCGTTGCCGTTGGAATCGCTTTCCTTGTACAGCTTGAGATACCCGTCGAAACGAAGGTTTTGCGAGGACGCCCGGAAGAGATATTTGCCGGCGTTGATGTCGACCGACACGGTGTCATATTCGGCCGCTTCCATCTGCGAGGCGATGAACCGATCCCAGATCAGGTTGTAGAGGGCGTTCTGATCCTTGGTCAGAGACTTCTTTATCTTATCGGGCGCGTATTCGAGATAGGTCGGACGGATAGCCTCGTGAGCATCCTGGGCCGACTTCTTGGTCTTGTACATACGAGGCGACGACGGCAGATATTTCTTGCCGAATACCTGCTGGATATAATTGCGCGCCTCCATGACCGCCTCCGGCTCCACTCGAACCGAGTCGGTACGCATGTAGGTAATCAGACCGACTGTCCCGGCTTCGACGTTGAGGTCGACGCCTTCGTACAGGGCCTGGGCGATCCGCATGGTCTTTTGCGGCGCGAAATACAGTTTGGTGGCCGCTTCCTGCTGAAGCGTGGAGGTGATAAACGGCGGAGGAGGAGTCCGTTTCTTGGAGCCGATCTTGATGTCGGCGACTTCGAATTTTTCCTTGCGCAGTTCGGCGACCGCTTTGTCGGCCGCAGCCTTATCATTCAACTCCGGCTTTTCGCCGTCGATCTTGGCCAGCCTGGCGGGAAACGTCCGGCCGTCATCCTTGGCCAGAAGCGCATCGATTTCCCAGTATTCCTGAGGGACAAAATTGCGGACTTCCTCTTCCCGTTCGCAGATTATCCGCAGGGCGACCGATTGAACCCGTCCGGCCGAAAGGCCTCGGGCGACGGTCTGCCACAGGAAAGGAGAGACTTTATAGCCGACGATCCGATCGAGAATCCGGCGCGCCTGCTGGGCGTTGACCAGATCGATATCGATTTCGCGGGCGTGATCGAAGGCCTCGGTGACGGCCTTCTTGGTGATTGCGTTAAAAGCGATCCTGCTGACTTTGCCGCCGATTTTGGCCGTTTTGAAACTATTGGCCACGTGCCAGGCAATCGCCTCCCCTTCGCGGTCGGGGTCGGGGGCCAGATAGACATGCTCCGCCTTTTTTGCCGCGGCACGCAGGTCTTTGAGCACCTTGTCCTTGCCCTCGATAACCACGTACTCGGGGGCGAAATCATTTTCCACATCGACCCCGATGCGGGATTTGGGCAGATCGATGACATGCCCGATGGTGGCCATGATGTCGAAGTCGCGCCCCAGAAACTTCTTGAGCGTCTTTGACTTGGCCGGTGACTCAACTATCAGCAGGTTTTTTGCCATTATTCATTTCCCGG
>JAQVRW010000190.1 GCA_028700875.1 Candidatus Zixiibacteriota bacterium
TCCATATTTTGCTCCTTTTTATAATTGCTTACATTATACTTAAATTTTATTGATTTGGTTCCCCGGGTGACCGGGATCCTCAAATGATAAAGGTACGGCACCGCGTCCTGTCCAGCGCGAACGGGCGGTGCATGTTCCTCTGTTTTTTCGGGCAGGGATCGTTGATGGCGGCGAGCCGGTGGCCGGCTGTGGCAATCAGGTCCAGGAGCCGGAAGAAATCCGATTCACGATACAGTGCTCGTTCAGCGAGGGCGTGGTCGGTGTTGCAGTAGACCAACCGGCGACCCGATTCGTCCTCCGCCAGCCAGACGTTTGGAATCCCGGAAAGGTAGTCCGTCGGCAGATCGTCGTAGGAGAGTGCGTTGATCCGCGTGACCAGATAGTAGGGTTCCCCGTGGAGCAGGAGCGGTTCGGTAGTAATTTCAATCGACATACTATCATGTAAGTAGTCTTTCTGTTCTTGAATATATACGTTGTGCGTGGGAATACCTATATATCCACAACTGTAATATACCTAGTAGCATGTCGGGAATTCTAGTAGATGATGACATTTCATCGTCACCTGCAACGCAGTCTACCAGGCGGACCAGACTCCTGGTGACCGGGGGGATTCTTGTCGCGATCGGGCTGGCGTTCTTCATTCTCAGCACGTTTATGGCGCCGTCGGTCGCGGCATCCGAACAGGCGTATGTAGCGACCCTGAACATCTCGCTTGAGACGCCCGATGACGCCCGGGGCCAGCGGCTTCTTGCGATCCGGCATACCGGGGGCGACACGTTCGGGTCGTTTGGCGATCTCAAACTCACCGTGGCGCCGCCGGACGGGGACCCCATGTATCCCGTGCCGGTACCGATCGAGCACGACGGGATCGTCACGTTCACGAATCCCGGGGATCTCATCTACGTCTACCTGCGGACCGACTGCAAGATGGTGGTGAGTAACGCGATTCCTGCCTACACGACGTTCATGGACCTCACCAACGGCCGGTGGCGGGTGCAGATCGATGACGGTCGGGTGCACACAAATATCGCAACGCATACGGCACTGGTCGCCAATTCCATGACCTATCCGGTCGCCGAAGGGTATTCCATCCGGAGCGGAATCAAAAACGCAGTGGAGTATGGCACCATCTTTGTCTACGGGTCCCTCTACAAAGAACGGCTGGAGATCGATCGGCCGCTGCGGTTGATCAGCACATCGCAGGCGATTCTGGACGGAGGGAACCGGGAATCGGTGATTCAGGTGAAGGCCAACGGCGTGACCATCGACGGGTTTGAGATCAAAAATTCCGGGAACTCGAACTTCATCGACGGAGGGATCGTCGTTCATGAGAACGCGGACGGCACGATCATTCGGAACAACGTGATCCATCATTGTTCGAACGCCATCTGGTTGTGGGGATCGGATTCTGCTATCATCCAGAACAACACGTTGTACCGGAACGACAAAGCCGGGATTCTGATGGAAGGGGGGTCGAGCAACAATTATGTGAAATACAACACGGCATATGAAAACATGTATGGGATCTTGCTGACCAGCGGGGAAGGGAACACGATCAACGAGAACGTGTTCCACGACAACAGCAAGTATGCCATTGTGATCGAGGATCATACGGTGCGACAGAACATCTGTGAGTACAACGACTTCGGCAACGACAAGTATGACGGGGTCGATATGGCCGTTCGAAAAGATGTCAAAGGGTGAACTGGCCCTAAAACACTACCCCACGGACGCGTTCGAGAACATCAGCGAAGAGGAGTTGTGGACGAAGGACAAGAACGCATTCGTCTACTCGAACGAGGCGGGATCGTTGACTCCCAGAAGATTGCGGAACTCAACAAAGTGTATCGCGATGGGAAGAAACTCGGGTGAACATGAAGAAAGTCTTCAAGAAAATTGGCTGATTTGCCAACCATCCACGTATCTTTTTTATGCGACAACGTTTATATAGGGTCGTCGGTAAAACTATACAGAGGCCCAGTTGAACGTATCATTTGCATGAGGGAACGTATGACAGAAATTAGCAAAGAAACCCTGAACCGGTTGAAGAAACTGCGGATGGAGCAGGCTAAGACCGATGACGAGATCGGGTATTGCATCTCACAGATCTCACTGATCACCGAACGGGTTGCAACCGCCCATAGTCGGCGTGACTACCCCATGATCCTGGCCATGACGAACGAACTGGCGAACCAGAACGTGAAATTACAGGTCACGACCCAGAACAAGGTCACGGTTGATGCTGACCTTCAGCAGATCATGACGAACCATCCCGATATCCTGAAGCGGGAGCGGGAAATGCGCTTACAGGGCGATTACGAACTGCGGCGGGCGGCCCGGAAGACGCCGGCAGCGAACCGGACCAGGAAACCGGCGCCGAAGAAACAGGGCGCCCCAAAACGGAGGTAGAGCATGGGCATGGTGAAACGGCCAAAGAAACTGGCGAGTATAACGACGTATCGTGGGACGACCGGGAAGAATGGGCAGCCCCAGATCAAAGGGGGCCAGAACGTCCGATTCAAGAAGCGGGTGTGACCATGGCGAAGAAAGGAAAACGACAGTACTTCTACATGAACAAGAACGGGAACGTGGTGTATACCGACGACCCGGGCAAGGTGATCGGGAACGTGGTCGTCTGGGACCAGCGGCAGATGAACGACGGGGTGATCGAGCATACCCTGAAGACCCCGGATGGGAAGGAGATCGCGGTCATCAAATCGGGATCGTGGTCCTACAACGACCGCTATAACACCTTCCTCCGGGTGAAAGAGAAGGCAACCAAATCGATCCGATAAACCATATGATGCTATATAGCCGCACGGCACCGATCGGCACACCGTCGTTCGGTGCAGCGGTATCTATTTATATTTCCCCATAGAACTATTATTATATAATGTCTGACAATAATTCCGAATTGGAATGTGCCCCGGAACCCGACGTTTCACCGGAACCCGAGGCAATGGAACGCACCTGGACCACGGTCCGGCTCAACAAATCGACCCGCGACCGGTTCAACGAGACCGGGAAGAAGGGCGAGTCGTATGACGATGTGGCGAACCGAATCCTGGACGAAAACGATACCCTGCGGGCCTACATCAAACGGTGGCAGACGTTCATGACCACCGTTCGGGCGGACCCGGCGTTGTATGCTCGACTGCAGGATCTTGGAGGTGAACTAGAATGACGGAGAAAGTGTTTGGAAACGTGAAACGGGAGCCGATCTTCAAACCGGTCCCGACCCAGGACGAGAAGCCGCTGATCCCGCTGCCGGAACCGGAACCGGTAACAGAGACCGAGGATCTGCGGGAAGTGGTGGCCGCGATCAGCCAGTATCTGGATACCGTCCACCGGGAGATCACCGAGATCAAGCAGGCGCTCGGCGCCATTATTCAGGTGGTCGAACAGCACGGGGCGCAGATCGGGGAACTATCGACCGATATGACCATGACGAATGGCGAGATCGTTCGCGTCTCCCGCTACCTCGGCCGGCAGATCGGGGCGTGTGAGGCCGCGATCGGCGGTATTCCGGCCTTTATCCGACACGAGGTAACACAGCAGGCCGCCGGGACAGCGCTGGACCAGGAATCTGGAACGGATACCGACGAGCAGGCATGATCGCCGACCTCCTCCTGGGGATCGCGATCTGTAGTCTGTTCGCCTCGTTGATCCCCGCCTGCTACCTCGACTATCGGTACCGAAGAATCCCGGTCCCGACGTGGAAGTTTGCGGCCCTAGTGGGGATCCCCTGCTCCTTTCTTTCGTTCCTGATCCGTCTCCTGACCGGGACCGTGCCGGTCGAATCGATCCCGGTGCTGATCGGGCTCGCCCTGGGTGCCGTCGTCGTCGCGTTCGTCCTCGGACATCTCGAAATATTTGGGGGCGCGGACAGTATCGCCATCATCATCGTTGTACTGACGATGTTCTACTTCCCGGTCACCAACAGCATGTTCCTCTTCGCGTTCGTGAACAACACGGTGGTCGTCTGCCTGCTCATCTTCGGCCTCATCCTGCTCAAGAACCTCGGGGAACGCAACTACCGTGACCTGACGTGGCGACAGGCCGTCCTCATGCTCACCGGCACCAAGATCCCGTTCTCCCATTTCACCACGTACCACGGGATTGTGCTGGAGACCATCACGGAGGAAGACGGCGTGGTCACCCGACGGTTCGTGGATGTTATGAAAAATCTCCGGGTGGACCGGGACCGGTTCACGACCGCGATTGCCGCCAGTGACGAAGCAGAACGATATCAACAGGCAGGAACGGTCTGGGTGATGTACATTCTGCCGTTCATTATCCCGATCACGATCGGGCTGGCCATCACTCTGGGAACAGGAGATGTGGTGCAGATCCTACTGCACCGCTAATTTTTTGGTCTTTTTGACAAACGCGGCAAACCGCGTATCAAACGTGTCCAGCCGCTTGTTGGCTATGGTGATCTGGGCGTCCAGCCGCTTGATCGCCTGTTTGGTGGCGGCATTGTTCTTGGTCATGTCCGCTTTGATGGTTTCAAGCGTCTGAATATTCTTGACGATGTCTTTGCGCTGCCGGGTCAGATCTCCTTTCACCTCACCGACCGTCAGGGCCGCGATCATCATGTCATCGCATTTGTCACACATGTTGACGATCGACTTATACGCCGTCTGCGCATTGGCGATCAGCGTCTTCATCTCGCCGAACTGGCTCGGGCGAAGGTTCTTGAAATTGCTGATGAACGTCTCTTTCTGACGTTGTCCGAAGAAGAATGTATCCACGTCTTTCATCGAATGTCACCTCATATCTTCTCGTAAGGTTGCGCGGCCGATTATTTAAACGTTGTTGGGCGAAACCTTTTTAATGGTCTTTGGTAAAATGATACTATGGATTGTCATACGCCCCATATGATCAACAATACCCGGATTTTTTCGCCGTTCGATATCGACGCTTTCATGAGCGTCATCGGGACTCCGCGATCCATGGCAACCTTTCGGTTCTTTCTGGCGACCGGGTTGCGGTATCGGGAGGGGAACTTTGTCCTCCAGCACCCTGGGATGTTCGACCCGGACGACCAGGTGATCCATTTCCAGGCCAACAAAGACTGGGACCGGGAACGGCGGTACAAAGATCGCGATATCTATCTCTCTTACGCCGACACGGACTGGATCCACCTCTTCTTGACGGTCGGGAAACCCATGAGCACCAAACAGGAGGAAGTTACCAAGTATATGAAGTTTTGGGCCGGGAAACTGAATATGAACTCGATCGGCGTCGGGAGCATGGCGATCCGGAAGACCCGGTTCGTCTGGCTGCTGACGACGTTCCCGGAATACGAAGACGTGATTGTAGCATCGTTGAACCACAACACCAACCTGCCGAAACGGGCGGCCGACGACGATATCGCGGCGTACCGAACCCACCCATTCACGGACCGGGAACGGCAACGGATCGCCGCCTACCTGCACGGCTGGGACGGTGCGGCCGACCGGACAACGTAACCCAAATTTCTTTTCCTTCTATTTTTTAGAATGCCGAATCTCCACGGGTTTCAGACAAGTTCCCCGATTTCTCTCACTTTGTTTGTCGGGTTTCGATGACGAACAATCGCAAAAGCGTGTCAGTTGGATCGTCTTTCCCATCCAGTTTCCGGTTACCGATTCGTCAAATCGGCACCAAAATAGTCCGAACAGGAAATCGCCACCGGAGGGGCCGAAACCCCATTGGGAATTAAGGGGAAAATAGATATATATGGAAAACACATACCTGCGTGGGAGAGAACCGGAATATGAAACCGGGTCTGCAAACTGCAGATCTTGGGATGGAGCATACATGGAGAGTTTGATGAAAGTATGAGCAAAACCAGTAATGTTGACATCTCAGAATTACGTGAGGCGCTGGGCACGATCATCGCGTCGTATACCTATCTATACGATCCGTTCTCGATCATCAAAGAGACGGATATTGTCATTCGGTATGAATCGGCCATGCTTGACGCGAAAGGCCTCTGGAACTCCACCTACAAAGAGGTCTTCCTGAAGTTTCGGGCGCGGTGGGCAATCGCCCTCCAGAAATACAATCAGATCACTGGCGACTGGAAAGATGCCTGGATCATCTGTAGCCGGTTGCTGGACAGCCTGATGCGGATCGCCGTCAAGGAAGAACTGATCTCGCTCTCCCGCGACATGTTCAACCTCTCGAACGCCGACGTCATG
>JAQVRW010000191.1 GCA_028700875.1 Candidatus Zixiibacteriota bacterium
GACCACGCGCGAAAAGTACAGATTGTTGATGTCGTAGACGCTGTTGTCGACCGAGATGCTGCCGATCCGGTTGGTGTTTCCGCCGAGGTAATAACGCTTGGCGGTGTCGCCGTTGCTCATACCGCCGGACCATCGCAGGGCCGAGGAAAACCAGCGGCCGAGGCGAAGGTATGTCCGGTAATCCAGCTCGGCCGCGTAATACTTGACGCCGTCGGAGCCGATGATCGGGACGGCCACTTCCACGGTGGCCCGCCAGCGGGAGCCGTTGACGGGACCCGTAACGCCCCACAGCACGTTGTCATGAATCCAGCTCAACATCGTGGTGGAGACCCGGACGTTCTCCTTGCCTAGCGTGTCCAGGTCATATAACCGGCGGTCGATGAAGTAGGTGGCGGCGTTGAATTCGACGCGGGTGAACTTGGAACGAGGCCAGGACAGGCCGCCGGCGAACCCGTAGAATCGGTCGGAAAAGAGATCGTTGTAGGCGTCCAGGTAATAGTTCTTGGTGTGAAAGATGCCGACGTTGAAATCGACCCGCAGTTTATTGTACAGGTAATACGCCTGGATGTTGGATTGATCGATGGTGTTGACCAGGTCGGTGGCGACCAGAAACTGATGGTCCCCGAGGTAATCGGAAATAATGAACACGGTTTGACCGCGGAAACCGAAGAAGGAGTCGTATTGCAGGCCGCCGGAGATGATGTCGGGGGTGAACCTGGTCCGGTAGGGCCGTATCTTGTACTCGCCGGTGGTCGTGACGTTATCGAGAGAATCGGCGTTGATGCTGTCGACCGGGAGGCGCGGGGCGCCGGAGCTGTCGGTAACCATCGTCAATTCGCCCTCGGGTGAAAAAATCGATTCACCGGGCGGCGCGTGATGGATGTATTGATCCTCCATAATAGTATCCGCGGCGGCCGGTTTGGCGGCCGCCAACGTATCGACCGCCAGTGTATCGAGGGCGAGCGTATCGGCCACCAACGTATCGACCGCCGGAATCGCCTTGGCCGTATCGGCGGCCATGATGACCGTATCGGCCGTCGCCGTGTCGCCAATAGGCACTGTTTCAACCCAGGAAGGTTCGGGGACGGCGATCGTCTTCGGGAAATCGGGATCGATCGGCGCGGGCGTCTGCCCGGCGATATGCGCGGGAGTCGATTCCACCGTCTCCTGTCCCCGCGAGGGGCGCGCCCATTCGAGCTTGTTGTCGTATTTTCCGAGGACGAAATCGGTGAGCACCAAGACGCCGTTATCTCCCTTGGGCACGATATCCTTGAGCAGACAGACGTCATAACCGGCCTTGAAGAAAGTCGAGAAGGCCAGCGATTTGCCGTCGGGCGACCAGCTCGGGGATTTGGCGTTGGTCAGGGAGTTGGTGACGGCGATGACGCGGGCGGAATCGACATAATAAACATAGATGTTGTCGATGCCGCTGCGATTGGAAACGAAGGCTACCCGTTCGCCATCGGGCGACACCGTCGGTTCGGCATTATTGCCGTCCCCGACCAGGATGGGGGTGATGGACAGGTCGCTCGCGTCCAATTCCTGCAGATTGTACTGGCCGTATGTCGGATTGGCCGTACCGCCGCTCGTGTAGCTGTCAGGGTGGGGCCGGTCGCTGGAAAAGATGAGACGGCGGCTGTCGGGAAACCATGATGGATCGAGGTCGTCATATTGGTCATGAGTCAGTTGGATCAGCGAATCGCCGTCGAAACAGTAGACGAACAGGTCTCGTTCCCCCTGCGAGAGGGCCGAAAACGCCACCCGCGAGCCGTCGGGCGACCACGCCGGAGAAACGATTGATTTGACGCCGAATTTCTTGCGCAGGTGAATATCCTTGTCTTTCAGGCGCAGGAAATTGAGAGCGTCGATTCCATCGGATTTGGAGACGAACACCAATTGCTCGCCGTCGGGTGAAAAGGACATCCCCGACGTGTACCAGCGGAGCGATTCCAGGTCGGCCGACCGTTCTCCCTTGACCAGCCGGGCGACCCGCTTGCCGTCGATGGCCGATATCAGGTGGATTTCGGAATATCCGTTGCGGTCGGAGATCATCGCCAGCATCTGGCCTTTGGGATGGAACTGCGGCTTCTCGTTGTAATGGGAGCCGTCCTTTTCGTGATTGGTCAGCAGTTTGGAGAATTCCTTCGGTTCCTCGCGCAGGGCGATATCCGGCCAGTACCGTTTGCGCATCTCGCGGGAAAATTTCTCGAACAATTCCTCGCTGTTGACTCCTATGGATGACTTGAGAGCCTTGTCCATGGTCAACAGGGCTTTCCCCTTGGAGAGAATCTCATGCAATTTGTCGACGCCGTAGGTGTCGACGATATATTTGACCAGCGCGTACCCTTCCGTGTACGACAGGTACTCCATGTAATCCAGCGGTTGCAGGTACTCATGGATGGTGGCGTCGCGTACGGCCATATCCGCCGATTGCGTCCAGCCGCCGTTGGAGGAATACTCGGCGTACCCTTCGGCGAACCACGTCGGCAGATTGAACAGGCGGTTGGGGGTCAGGAAAGCCTTGAAGAATTCGCCGTACAGATAATCGTAGATGACGGCGTGGGTCAATTCATGGTGCAGAAGATGGCGGAAATCCTCGTAGGAACCCATGAAGTGGACCACGATCCGTTTCTTGAACGCCTCGGTGAACCCTTCCACCCCTTCGGGAACGTCACCCCAGGTGATGTTGGTTTGCTGGAAGTCGTCGTGCGAATTGTAGATGAACACCGGCAGACGGCTGCGGGCGTAATATTTGAGCTGGCTGGTGACGATGTCATAGGCCTTTTCCAATTCTTTGGCGGAATAGGCGGCCAGATCATAGCCGTTGTCGTAGAAATAGAGGTCGAAATGATCGCTCTGGATATATTGCCATTCAAAATTCCGGTACTGGACCTTGTTTTTCCCGAAGTAGGTCTCCTGCGCGCCGGCCGCGGCCGCCATGACCAGCAGACAATAGATTGCCAGGACCATGCACTTTTTCATCGCTTCCGTCCTTTCGGAAATCAGGAGGCTATTCGTTGTATGTCGGCGCCCACGGAGGCCAGCTTTTCCTCCACCCGATAGTACCCGCGATCGATATGATACACGCGAAGCACCTCGGTTGTCCCGGACGCTCCCAGACCTGCGATCACCAGCCCGGCGCCGGCCCGGATATCGGAGGCCATCACGGCGGCGCCGCTCAACGCGGCCACGCCGTTTATCGTTGCTTCATTGGCGGCCACGGAAATATCCGCACCCAGCCGCCGCATCTCCATCACGTGAGAGAAGCGGTCTTCGAATACCGTCTCGCGGATACGGCTGATTCCCTCCGCCTTGGTCAGGACCGCCATCAGGCAGGCCTGCAGGTCGGTCGGAAAACCGGGGAAAGGAAACGTGACGGCATTCACCGCCCGGCAGCGTTCGGGCGCCCGCAGCAAGATGCCGCCGTCCCGGAGGATCGTCTCGGCGCCGGCCTCACGCAGTTTTTTGAGCACCATATCCAGGGCGGAGGCCTCCACCCCGGAGACTTCGACCTCGCCGCCGGCGGTCATCGCGGCCATCAGATACGTCCCGGCTTCGAGTCGGTCGCCCATGACGCTGTATTCCACCGAATGCAGGCTTTCGACCCCTTCGATGGTCATGGTCGGCGTCCCGGCGCCGGAGATGCGCGCTCCGGCCTTATTCAGGAATAGGGCCAGGTCTATGACCTCGGGATCGCAAGCGGCGTTGATGATCCGGGTCGTCCCGGAGGCTAACGCGGCGCCATACATGATATTTTCCGTGCCGGTATGGCTGGGACGATCGAAATAGATGGTGTTTCCAGTCAACCTCGGCGCAGAGGCGGTGATATATCCCTGATCCTCGGATATCTCCGCCCCCAGGGCGGCGAATCCCTTGATATGAAGGTCTACCGGGCGCGGCCCCAGCGAACAGCCGCCGGGCAGCGAAACCACCGCCTTCCCCATCCGGGCCAGAATCGGTCCCAGGACCAGAAACGAGGCGCGCATCTGCCGCATCAGGTCATAAGGGGCGGTGTTGGCCGTCAATGTCCCGGCGTTGACCGTCATGGTCCGCTTCTCTCTATCCAGGGTGACGGCCGCGCCCAGATGCTTCAGCATGGCCATCAAGGTATCGATATCGCGCAAGGGGGGAATGTTATGCAGAGTACTCTCCCCATTTTTCATCAACAATGCGCCGGCGATAATTGGTAAAGCGGCGTTCTTGGCCCCTTCGACCGTCAACCGCCCGGCGATCTTCTTCCCCCCGTGAATGACGAATTTGTCCATGTCTCTCCTGACACATTATACTTGTCTAGCGGCCATCAGTTTGACGGATTATTGGGTCAAACGTTGAACGCCGATACACTTCTTTACATTCTCTCGCACCTGGGTTAGAAACCCCATGACCTCGGGGAGCCGGTAATCGGGATAGGTCCATTTCAGGGGAACAAATGCCTTATTTTCGTAGAGGAGCGAGATTTCCCCGAAGATGCCGTCCCCCAAATATATCCGATGGGAAAAATTCTTCGTCGAAACCAAAACCAGCCCGGCCAGCCCGACCGTTCCGGGGTCGATATTGACCACCCGCCCGCCATCGGGGCGAAGATACTGCCGTTCCAGCCGATTGGTAAAAATCTTGATCTCTTTGAGCCGGTCGGGCGCAATCGGGTTTCCGAATGATACAAACCGCCGTTTCAGGCCCGACCCCATCTCCCGGTCGTAATAGTCCGTACCGGTGAAATCGAACTGGCCGGTATCGCATTGGACGTCGCCGAATTGCTCCGCCATCGTCGCCGCCACCTGCTCGCAGGCGACCGGATCGCTGTAGAGAAACCCGGCGATCAACATGACCGGATCAATTTTTTCGGGAGAGGCCATGTTTCCTCGCAATGTCGCCGGGACAGCAATTAAGGCACAAGCCGCAGATCGCCTGGCCGAGGTTGTTTTCCCGCGAGAACCGGAACACCTGCTCGCGGCATTTATCCAACTGGAAATCAGCGGCGGTTTCGCCGATCGCCTCCACCGGGCACCGTTTGCGGCAGGCATGGCAGGGACCGCAGTCGCCATCGCACACCGGATCGGTCTCCAGTTTCAGGTCGGTCAACAACGTGGCCAGCCGGAGGCGGCTGCCATAAACGGGGCTGACCAGGAGATTGTTTTTCCCCCGCCATCCCAAACCGGCCTTGAAAGCAATCTCCCGATGATTGAGATGGCCGCGATCCGGATGCAAAGGCAGGAGCCGTGATGCCGGAATCGGCAAGGCGTTGTATCCCCATTTTGAGACTCTCTGCGCCATGAGAAACGTGATGGTATCCAATTGCGTGTTGGTGGCCCGGTAATGAGATTTATAGATCTCGTTGGGGCGATTATCCAGCGTCTCCAGGACCGCTCGCTGCAGGGCGACCCCGATGGAAACGGCAAAGGGGAGTTTTGAAGCGGCTTCTTTGATTTCCGGGACGAATTTCTCGGCCAGTTCCTCGATCCGGCAGACGCCCATTACCGCGGCCCCCTGGTCGACAGCCAACTGCCGCAGTTCCTCTTTGACATTCCCGAAGCCCATCTATATATAGTATTCGTACGACGGCGGTGCTGTCAACAAAAAGGGCGGCAGGGGACGTAGAACTCCAGGGAACGCGGCTTGTCCGGGGACAAGACGCCGGTCGCCAAAATCATGGAACAGATGATCGAAAATCGGATTTAATTATCGTAAATCGTCCGGAGTCGAAAGGAAGCGTGGTGTTGCCGGATGGCAAGGCATAGGAGGCAATCATGAATTTCGACAAATACACGACCAAGGCGGCGGAAGCTGTCCAGGGGGCCATGCAGTTGGTCGGCCGGTTATCGCATCAAACCATTACCCCCTTGCATCTGCTGTTGGTGCTGGTTGAGCAAAAGGGCGGACTCATCCCCACCATTTTGGAGAAGATGGAACGCCACCCGGAGATGGTCGTCGGGCGGGTCAAAGACGAGTTGAAGAAAATTCCCCAGGTTTCCGGCGGGGGAGGGCCGTACCTGGCGCCCGAAACCCAAAAGGTGTTCGACCAGGCCGAAACTGAAGCGGCCCAGCTTCGCGACGAATACATCTCGACCGAGCATTTGTTTCTGGCGTTGTCGGAACGCCCGGAAGTGGCCAAAATAATCAACCTGACCCGCGACGACATCCTGAAGGTATTGGCCGG
>JAQVRW010000003.1 GCA_028700875.1 Candidatus Zixiibacteriota bacterium
GAAAGACCTGGCCCCGAAGATGAAGGAGATGCAGGAGAAGTACAAGCAGGATCCGCAGCGGTTGAACAAAGAAGTGATGAAGATGTACAAGGAGGCCGGGGCCAATCCGCTCTCGGGATGCCTGCCGCTTCTGCCGCAGCTGCCTTTGTTCTTTGCGTTGTTCAGCGTCTTCCGGGTGACGATCGAATTCCGCGGGGCGTCGTTTGCGGGATGGATCACCGACCTGTCCACCCCCGATCCATACTACATCCTGCCGATCCTGATGACCGTCATTATGTTCGTCCAACAGAAAATGACGGTTACCGACCCGAAGCAGAAGACGATGGTCTACATCTTCCCTGTTATCTTCGGGTGGATGTCGCTGAATTTCCCCGCCGGGCTGGTGTTGTATTGGACCGGTTTTTCGGTGTTGAGCTTTATCGAACAGGTCTATTTGACCAAGAAACCGAAGGATCCGGTCATGGTCGTTCAAGGCTGATATGGGGAAAGCCAAAAAAAAAAGTTTTTGGATGACACCATCGCCGCCATCGCCACCCCGACCGGCTCCGGCGGCATAGCGGTAATCAGAATCTCCGGCCCGAAAGCGCCGGAGATTCTAGACAATATTTTTATCCCCAATAAATCTGATTCGAAGCCGACGCCGTATTTTTTGCGTTTCGGCAGGATTGTCGGCCAAAATGGCAGTGAGGCGTTGGATGAAGTCATGGCGGCCTATATGCCGGGATCGAAGAGTTTCACCGGCGAGGATATGGTTGAGATCTACTGCCATGCCGGTCAGTTTCTCGCCAAGGCAATACTGGATAACATCTTAAAGTACGATTGCCGACCCGCCGAGGCGGGGGAGTTTTCTCAGCGACGGTTTCTGAATCATGGGGTCGATCTGACCAGGCTCGAGGGGTCGGCCGAAGTTGTCGCCGCCAAGACCGATCTGGCTTTCCGCCTGTCGAAGGAACATCTGCTGGGCGCCTATGGGGAACATCTGGCGGCGCTGCGGGAAAAGATGGTTCATCTGCTGGCCGAGGTCGAGGCGGATATCGATTTTCCCGAGGAGGAATCGGTCGGGACGATCGGCCGGGACAAGCTGGAGGCTGAGCTCGACGGCATAATCGAAAATCTGAGCCGGTTGGTTGGCAGCTACCAGACGGGGAGGATTATCCAGGATGGATACCGAGTGGTGATCCTCGGGCCGCCGAATGCCGGGAAATCATCGCTGTTCAACCGGCTGGTCAAACAAAACCGCGCGTTGGTGACGCCGGTTCCCGGGACCACCCGCGACTGGCTGTCAGAGTGGATCGATCTTGATGGCCTGCCGGTGGAACTGTACGATACCGCGGGGCTGGCGGCCGGGCGGGGCCGGGTCGAGAAGGCCGGGATCGCCAAGACACGAAGCCTGATCGGCCGGGCCGATCTGATGGTCGTCGTCTATGATATCGCCTCGCGGACGATGCTGTCGGTGATCGAGAACCTTCGAGCGGGGCAGGATATAATCTTTGTTTTTAATAAAATTGATTTAGTGGATAAACCGGACACGGTCATGGCCAAACGGCGGGAAAAGCTCCCCCCGGATGCGGCCGTCTGCACGGTTTCGGCTTTGACCGGACGGGGGTTGACCGAGTTGACCGGGCTGATTGCCGGCAAGGCCGGACTGGCCGACCTGACCGAATCATTGGTGGTGACATCGTATCGTCACAAGACCAAACTCGACCGGGCGCTGGCGCATCTCAAGAGAATCCGCCGGCAAAAGAACTTGCCGGTGGAGATGATTTCGTTCGAGCTGCGCCAGGCGGCGGGTCGAATCGATGAGATTACCGGGCATATTTACACCGAGGAAATCCTCGACAAGATATTCTCCCGTTTTTGTATCGGTAAATGATAGTATCATCGTTTCACGTGAAAATGACCTCTATCAAGTTATCAAACATATGATTACGCGAACGACCAATTCTTGATAATCGTCCTATGATGTCAGGACGGGACAGAAATTCGCATCAATAACCGCTGAAGACCAATCCCCCCGGCAGATGTGGACATCTGCCGCCCACAAGCATTATCACTTAAACCCACCCGGCGTCCCCGCCACAGCGGGGACTCTGGGTGGGCTACAGACTCGATGAAGTCCGAGATCGCCGCGTCGTCCCGCCGTGGCGGGGACTCTGGGTGAACCACGGATTTTCCCTACTGGCCACCGTAGCGGGTTCGCGATGACAGGGTGGGGCTATTCAACAAGGCCTTTGCATGAAGAAATGGTTTTGCGCCGACCGGAATCTCTCTTCTCGGCAGCGTCTTCCCTGCGGGTGGGTGGCGGCTAATTCCTTGACTCGGCCGGCAATCATCCGTATATACGTTTCGTCATGACGGAACCTGATTTCGACATAATCGTGGTTGGCGGCGGCCATGCCGGGACCGAGGCGGTGCGGGCGGCATCCCGTTTGGGAATGAAAGTCGCCCTGGTCACGATGGACAAGAACAAACTGGCCCTGATGTCCTGCAATCCGGCCGTGGGCGGCGTGGGCAAGGGGCATTTGGTCCGCGAGGTGGACGCCCTGGGAGGAATTATCGGGGTGGCCACCGATTACGCCGGGATCCAGTTCCGCAGGTTGAATCTTTCCAAAGGCCCGGCCGTGCGGTCGACGAGAGTTCAATGCGACCGACGGGAGTACAGCCGATTTGTCTCGCAGTTCGTGGCCCGGTTGTCAGGGGTGGAGATAATTGAAGACGAAGCGACGGGCCTGGTCATCGAAAATAACCGTGTCAAGGGCATTAAGTCCCGGAATAACAATGATATAACGGCAAAGGCGGTGATATTGGCCACGGGGACGTTTCTCAATGGCCTGATGCATATCGGCGACCGGAAGTTCAGCGGCGGCCGTCGCGATGACCCGGCGGCGGTCGGTTTAACCGAATCGCTTCAGGTGGCCGGGTTCGAAACGGGCCGACTCAAGACCGGGACTCCCCCCCGGATCGACGGCCGAACGATCGACTATTCGAAAGTGGAAGCTCAGCCGGGGCACGAGCCGCCGCCGTGCTTTTCCCATTTTCACGCCACCTCTCCCCGGCTCAATAATGCCGGTCTTTGCTATCTGACTTATACCACGCCGGAAACGGCCCGGATTATCCGGGAAAATCTCGACCGGGTGCCGCTCTATTCCGGCCAGATAAAGGGCCGAGGGCCGAGGTATTGCCCATCGATCGAGGACAAGGTGGTTCGGTTTGCCGACAAGCAGAGGCATCAGCTTTTTATCGAACCGGAGGGGAACGGGACCGAGGAGATCTATCTCAACGGTTTTTCGACGTCGATCCCGGAGGATATCCAGGCGGCGGCGGTCAGAACGGTGATTGGGTTGGAAAACGCGGTTATCACCAAACCGGGGTATGCCATTGAGTATGATTATGTTCCGCCGTTTCAGATAAAGCCGTCGTTGGAGACCAGGAGGGTCGCCGGACTGTTCCACGCCGGCCAGATAAACGGGACCTCGGGGTACGAGGAAGCCGCGGCGCAGGGTTTGATCGCCGGGATAAACGCCACATTATATATAGAGGGCCGGGAGCCGTTTGTTCTGGGCCGAGACGAATCGTATATCGGAGTCATGCTGGATGATATAGTCACCCGGAATATCTCGGAGCCATACCGGATGTTCACCAGCCGGGCGGAGTTTCGTCTGGCTCTTCGTGAGGACAACGCATTAGACCGGTTGGTGCCCTACGGCCGGAAATACAACCTCTATTCAGATGATGAACTGGCTTTGATCGCTCGGCGGGAAAAAGAGCTTGAGGAGACAGTCGGGTATCTCAAGTCAACCAAAGTCTCTGCTGGAATACTCAAAGAACAGTTCGGTCTCGAAACCAAAAAGGGGAGCATGACCATTTCGGAGTTGATGTGCCGCCCCGAGGTTGAGCTGGAAAAGATTCTGTCCTGGTCCGGCGACGGTTTCAGAGACCGGATAGAGGTTTTTGAAAAAGCGTATATCTTGTTGAAATACAAGGGATATCTTAAAAAGCAGGAACGTGAGATCGAGCGCCGTCGCAGGCTGGAAGGGATAGCCATCCCTTCAGATTTCGACTATTCTTCGTTGACTGGCCTGAAGAAAGAAGCCACCGAAAAGCTGAATCGATTCCGACCGTTTACGGTCGGGCAGGCGGGGCGAATCGAGGGCGTGACGCCATCGGACATGGCGGTCCTGACGATTTATATCAGCGGGAGACAGAAACGGCCGTCAAAAGGCGTTTCGAGGGAAGCGGAATGACCCCGATGACGCATCCCGACAGCTTCCCATTGTTTCACGTGAAACATTTGATACTATGCTGGCGATAAAGACAGAGGAAATCCTGGCCCGTTTGGTTCCCCGGGAACCATTGGAGAGGTTTTTGGCCGAAGTTTGGGCGGCCAACCGTAAATTCAACCTCTTCTCCCGGCAATTGAGCCATAAAGACCTCCGAATGGTCGTGGCCGAATCGCTTCTCCCGGTCGATTTGGGCTGGGTCGACTCCGATTCGGGCCCGGCTCTCGATATAGGGTCCGGTTGGGGGATCCCGTCGGTTCCGCTGGTCATGGCTTGCCCTGGGTTGGATATCTTCCTGGTCGAACGATCCCAGAAGAAAGCCGGCTTTCTGTTGCTCCTCATGAATCGCCTGGGAATCAAAGCCACGGTATTCGGCGACGAATTGCATGCGCTCGATCCGGAAGCGAAATATCGGTTGATCACACTTCGCCGGGTCGCATTCGAGAAGAAGATTGTCGATAGCATTCGCAATCATCTGGCGCCGGGCGGGGCGGTGATATCATTTGGCCCTCATCTTCCGGAGCTTCCCGCCTTTTCAACCGAACTTGTTTCCTATACGATAGATGCCCTGCCTCCCCGGCAGGTGTATCGATTGACGAATTTGTAAAATACCTGTTGCCGTTGCCGGCGAAAATGTCTATCGTACAGCCTTAACCAAAGGAATGGTGGCAGAACGATGATGGCCAGGGTAATGGCGGTTGCCAATCAGAAAGGCGGCGTGGGAAAGACCACGACCGCTATCAATCTAGCCTCGTGTCTGGCGGCGGCCGAGCGGAAGACGTTGTTGGTGGATATCGATCCCCAGGCCAATTCCAGTTCGGGGCTGGGGTATTTCGCTTCCGACAACGATCCCACGATGTATGAAGTATTGATCGGCAAGGTGCGCGCCGCCGATGCGGTCGTGCCCACCATCCTGCCGTATCTGAACCTGCTGCCCTCGCACGTGCGGTTGGTGGGGGCGGAGGTGGAACTGGTGCCGATGGTCGCGCGCGAGCATAAGCTGAAAGAGGCGCTGGTCCCAATACTCAATGATTATGAGTTTATTATAATAGATTGCCCGCCGTCTTTAGGCCTCCTGACGCTCAACACGCTGACCGCCGCCGGGTCGGTTTTGATACCTATACAATGCGAATACTATGCATTGGAGGGGATGGGCCAGCTGTTGAATTCCATCACGCTGGTGCAGAAGCATCTCAATCCCGCGCTGCGGATCGAGGGCGTGCTGTTGACCATGTACGACTCGCGGCTCAACCTGTCACGGCAGGTGGCCGAAGAGACGCGCAAGTATTTTCCCGAGAAAGTGTATGCCACGACCATCTGCCGCAACGTGCGGCTGTCGGAGGCGCCCAGTTTCGGCAAGCCGATCATCCTCTACGATATCTTGTCCACCGGGGCGCAGAACTACATCTCACTGGCCAAGGAGATCATGAGTCATGGGTAAGATTGTGTTGGGGCGGGGCCTCGAGGCGTTGATTCCGACGCGGGGGGCGGAGGATCATCGGACGGGAGAGCTGGTGACGGTGCCGGTGGACCGGATCGCTCCCAATCCCTATCAGCCGCGCCGGTCGTTCGACGCCGACAGTCTCAAGGAGTTGGCCGAATCGATCCGTACCCGGGGGGTGTTGCAGCCGATTTTGGTCAAGAAGGACGGCGCCGGGTACACGCTGGTGGCCGGCGAACGGCGGTTCCGGGCGGCCAAGCTGGCCGGGGTGACGCAGGTGCCGGCGATGATTCTGGAGCAGCTCGACGAGGGGGACATGCTGCAGATCGCGTTGGTGGAAAATTTGCAGCGTGAGGATCTCAATCCCATGGAGACGGCCGCAGCCTACCAGGCGCTGATCGACAAATGCAACATGAGCCAGGCCCAGGTGGCCGAACGGGTAGGCAAGAGCCGGGCCGCGGTGGCCAACACGTTGCGTTTGTTAACCCTGCCCGAACATATCAAGCAATACGTGGCCGAGGGAAAACTGAACGAGGGGCATGCCCGCGCGATACTCTCCATCCCCGACCCGATGATGCGCGACCGTATCGCCCAGCGGATATTGACCGAGACGTTGTCGGTGCGTCAGGCCGAAGGGATGGCCCGTCAGGCTCATCGTCGTCGCCTGACGGTCAAGCGCAAGGCGCCGGATATCGAGGAAGCCGAAACCTTTTTGAAACATACGCTGGGCACGGCGGTAAAAATCATGCCCGGTTTGAAGAAGGGAACGATCCAGATCGAGTATTACGGCAACGAAGACCTGAATCGTTTGTTGGATTTGTTTAGAAAGATGTCCTGAGGCGGTCGTGGCGCGTAGATACGTGACGGTCATGGTGGTGCGGGACGATCAGGCGACCCCCAAACGCTGGCGGATGCCGTTCTGGATGTACCGGACGGCGCTGGTGTTGGCGGTGTTGATGGCGTTGGCGCCGATCTTTTATGTCGCCGGTCATCTGGGCGTGCTGGTGTTGACCAGAGAGATTGGACGGTTGCGCGACGAGAACGAGAGCCTGCGCAAATACCAGGACAAGATTGTGGCGCTGGAGCAATCCCTTGCCGACACGCGTCACCTGATGTCCCAGGTCGCCGAACTGGCCGGATTGGATTCGACGCTTCTGGCGCAGATGTATGGCGACGACAAGAGGATGGTTACAACCGCCGCGCCGTCAACCGGCCGTTTGACAACCGCACCTCGCGCCGGTTCGCCGACCTCGACCTTGCCGCGCGGTCTTCCGGCGGCGGGATGGATCTCCCGGAGTTTTTCCGACAGCCCCGGACGGCAGCATGACGGATTGGATATCGCATTATCCGAGGGGACGCCGGTGGTGTCCACCGCGGCGGGGATCGTGACTTTTGCCGGGGTCGATTCGGTTTTCGGTGAGATGGTGGTGGTGCAGGACAACGACAGCATCGAGACGGTGTACGGCCATAACAGCAAACTGCTGGTGCGGCCGGGCGACACCATCTTCGGCGGCCAGCGGGTGGCCTTGTCGGGCAACACCGGGATAAGCACGGCCCCGCATCTTCACTATGAAATACGCATCAACAAGGCGGCGGCGGACCCGACGCCGTTTTTGACGCACGACAAACAAAACCCATAGATAAAGAAGTGGAAATGGACGACAAAATGAACACCATCATCGGTAAGGACTCAGTGATCACCGGCACGATTGACATCAAGGGACCGCTTCGGGTGGACGGCAAAATCAAAGGCCAGGTGCACTGTTCCGATACCGTCACCGTCGGGATCGGCGGCGAGCTTGAGGCGGAGGTCAACTGCCGGAACGCCAGCATTTCGGGCAAGGTCATAGGGAACATTATTGCCACCGAAAAAGTAGAATTGCAGGCCAAGGCGGAGATCGAAGGGGACCTGAAAACCAAGTCGTTGGTGATCGAACAGGGGGCGATTTTTTCCGGGTCATGCCACATGAAGGCCCAGGAAACGGTCGTCAACAGTTATGCCGATGCCGCCGGCAAGGTTCGCAAAGACCAGGTTCAGCCGGTCAAGCAGTAAGTGTTGATAACTTTTGAAAAACTGTGGATATGTCGCTATCGCGTTAATTCACAGACAGTTATCGCCACGCCGTAAAGGCCGGGTTAACCGCTTATCCACAATCTCCTCTGCCGGATGGAGTTAGATTGGAAATTGGCATTTCGCCCATTTTGAGGCCAACTGATTGGCCTGAAACAGGATAATTTGCATCCGCATCCCGCGACTAAGTACTGGAGGACCAATGACAGACCACAAAGCGGATGATATCGCCGCCGTAAGAAACCTTCACGAGTCATACAGCCGAATCAAATCAGAGATTGCCAAGGTCATTATCGGCCAGGATGCCGTTATCGAGCAACTACTTATAGCGCTTCTGGCGCGCGGCCATTGTCTTCTGGTGGGGGTGCCCGGTTTGGCCAAGACCCTGCTGATCTCGACCGTGTCCCAAATTCTGGACCTCAAGTTCGCCCGCATTCAGTTCACACCCGACCTGATGCCATCGGATATCACCGGTTCGGAGATTATCGAGGAAGATCGCACCAGCGGCACGCGGGGGTTCAAATTCGTCAAGGGCCCCGTGTTTGCAAATATGGTTTTGGCCGACGAGATCAACCGCACGCCGCCCAAGACCCAGGCGGCGCTATTGCAGGCGATGCAGGAGCACGAGGTCACGGCGGCGGGACAGACCTACAAGCTCGATGAGCCGTTTTTTGTTTTGGCGACCCAGAACCCGATTGAGCAGGAGGGGACGTATCCGTTGCCGGAGGCCCAGCTCGACCGGTTCATGTTCAATATTTATGTCGATTATCCCAGCCGGTCGGAAGAGGAAGAGATCGTTATGACGACCACGGCGGCCCCGATCGCATCGCTTTCCAAGTCGCTGGGCGCCGCCGAGATTACCATGCTTCAGAATCTGGTTCGCACCGTGCCGGTGTCCGACCATCTGGTGTCGTATGCGGTGCGTCTGGCCCGTGCGACCCGTCCGACGGAAGCCGACTGCCCCGACTATATCAAGAACTGGGTGTCGTGGGGGGCGGGGCCTCGCGCCGGGCAGTACATGGTTCTGGCGGCCAAGACCAGGGCGATTCTGGACGGTCGTCCGACGCCATCGGTGGAGGATGTCCGGTTTGCGGCGGTGCCGGTGTTGCGTCATCGTATCGTGACGTCGTTCAATGCCGAGGCCGAGGGTGTGGACACGATCGCGATCGTGAAGAAGTTGTTGGAGACGGTGGGGGAGAAGTAGGCTGACTTTCGAAGGCAGGCACGAGGAGTAAATGCGCTTCACGGAACATGTAGATGTCCCAGATAGCCTACTTAAGGCACAGGAAGATGAAAAGCTGGTCATCTTTGCGGGTGCGGGTGTATCAATGTCCCCGCCGACAAATCTGCCCAGCTTTGAATCGCTGTGCAAGGCAGTTGAACGTGAAACCAGGCAGGAGCGCCAAACTGGAAGCAACCACAAACCAATCGAAACCATAGATCAATTCCTTGGTCGTATGGAAACGAATGGCGTCCGGATTCGAGGAATAATAAGCCAAATCATCAACCCAGAGAATTCCCAGCCTAATGATTTCCATAGACAGATAATCCGGCTTTTTGCCAAAACGAGTCCCCTCAGAATAATTACCACAAATTTCGATTCAAAACTCACGGACGCTGCTAACGAGTTTAGGGGTGCGGGAACTGATATATGGTTTGGGCCGGCTATACCGTTGGGCGAGTCATTTACTGGAATCGTCTATATTCATGGATGCGTTACCAGACCTCTTAAAGAACTGGTACTCACAGACCGCGATTTTAGTAAAGCATATCTCACGAAGGGGTGGGCGACAAGGTTCCTGTTGGAGGTCTTTACTAATTTTACGGTACTCTTCTTGGGATATAGCCATAATGACCAAATTATGGCATACCTTTCTCGCGGGTTGCCTCCCGGAACTGAGCGTTTTGCACTCACGCCGAATGATGAAATTGAAAAATGGAAAATGCTACAAATTGAACCGATTCCATACCCGTTACAGGAGGGTGATGAACGACATAAATGTGAAACAGATGCCGTAAGAACATGGGCCAAACATACTCAGATGGATCTAGTCCATCACAAGGAGGAAATTGCCCAAATCGTCGTTGCGGGGCCGCCGCGAGATGGTGTGCAAAGCGATTATCTTCTATTTTCCCTGCGGGAATTATCCACAGCCAAGATGTTCATCGGCAGGGCCCGTGCCGTTGAATGGGTAATGTGGTTCGACGATCGTGGCTTGTTGGATTCACTTTTTAAGGGAAACGCCGAAATATCAAATGTTCAAGACCTATTGGCTATCTGGCTCACTGATAACTATGTTCTGCAGCATTCAGACACCATACTCTCTTTGGTAAACCGTCATGGCGGTAGATTGAACCCCCGTATATGGCGTTTGATAGCATGGCAGGCGGCATATGCCAATACGCGCCCAGAACCTGCTGTCCTCGGCAAGTGGGTAATGGTACTCCTCCTGAACGACCCTGGCCACGAAGGTATGTTCAACCTACTAAACGCTATTCTCAGCAATTGTCGTTATCCTGATGATCGTAGCCTAGCCCTTCTCCTATTCAATTATCTATCAACTCCAATATTTCGGACTACACCCTCCCTCTTCACAAAAGCCGATACCATAACCGGCGCACCGCCGGTTGACTTTCATCTTACTCTTAGGGGAAATGATGATATTATTTGGGAATCTTGGTGCAAGTATTTCCTTCGGAATCTTGACGATTTTTGGCGCCCCTTTATCCCAGCTTTATGCACACATATTACCAATGCATATTGGATGAACCTATCAATTGAAAAAGCCAAAGGCGATTGGGATCCCATGAGTTTTGGTCGCTCCGCAATCGAACCAGAACCCGATGAGCGTCTCCGGGAATCGTATCAAGTGCTTATTGATATAGCCAGGGATCTATTGAAATACATTGTACAAAACCACCCTATGCGGGCCAAATCCATTATTGAAGAATGGGCCGATTCCGGCGTTCCGCTATTATGCCGCGTGGCGCTAAATGCGGCAAGCATTGATTTCGGAGAAGTTTGGAATCCCGGAAGCAGGTTACAATGGCTTATTCAAAATGATTTCCTGAACCAATCGCTCATCAAACATGAGGTATACTTCTTCCTAAAAGCTGTCTTCCCCCTTGCCGGCGCAGAAATGCAACAGGTGATGACGAGAGCGATCCAGGCAATCCCATTAATCGACTCTAGTGATAGTGCAGAATTGCGAAATCGCGTCCGCGATCGCCGTATCTATGACCTACTACTTTGGCTAAAGGAGGCACAGCCCAACAGCGCCTCCGTTGTTGAAGCATTTGACCGGCACCAGCGTGCACATCCTGATTTTATACCTCGTGAGCACCCCGATTATGATTTCTGGATATCATCAACAACAGCGGTTATTCATCAAAGCCCCATTTCGGCCGACGAATTGATGAAACATCCGCCAGACGCCAATTTGAATTTGATACTTGAGTATGAGGCAAGTAGTCCAGCCGATGATATCGACCGGGAAGGATTGCTGGATCAAGTGGCTGCTGCTATTGCCCAAACGCCTGGTTGGGGCTGTAAATTGGCGGGGGCCATGCTAGAAAGGAGTGCGTGGAATAACGATGTATGGGATGCGATTGAATTAGGCTGGAGAAATGCGCATATTTCGTTAACGCAGATAAAGGAAATAGTTGATATGTTGCGCAAGTATCCGGCAGCATATCCTAGTGTCCGTAGTATTGGGACATTACTAGATGAGTGGCTGAAGGAAAACGCCAGTAAGGCAGTACCTTTTGATTTTGCACCGTTGGAAGAATTCTCTATAGATTATTTCCATGGGCTCTATACACTTCCAGGGGAACCCGTCCAAGATTCCGGTTGGCTCGGCAATGCAATAAATCATCCTTCTGGACACGTCGCGGAGTTTTGGCTTCGTGCACTATCCATACGGCGAGAATATGAAGGGACTTCATGGAAAGGTTTGCCTACTGAGTACAAGGAATTATTCACGGAAATTCTGGTTGGCAATTCCTATGCAGAACAACTTGCGCGGACAATTTTGGCCAGCAGGCTTCATTTCCTTTCATATTTAGACCTGCCGTGGATAAAGGAACATTTGGTCCCTGCTCTTGATTACGATAATGGTATTTCGTCAGCGGAACAATGTTGGAATGGTTTTCTATTTTGGGGGAAAATGCCCCCTAGTCTTTGGGACACATTCAAGCCCCTTTTTTCGAAGGCTGCACACCATTTGCGTCCGGGTAGCGAAAAACTTCGCGAACGGTTGATAGAATACGCGGTCGTACTATTCCTCTCAGACCCCCAACAAACAGATTTGAGTTGGTTTTACAATATGGTGATTGAACTGGCCCCCGATGAACGACGAATATTGTCCGATCATATAAAATATATACTCAAATCAATGGATGGAACAACCACTTCGCAAGTCTGGTTAGGCTTACTCGATCGTTACTGGATAGATCGATTGCGGAATATACCTGTGACCTTGGATAGAACTGAATCGGGAAGTCTTCTCGAATGCTTACCATTCCTGGCTCCCGTGTTTCATGAAGCCGTTCAAAGGGCTCGCGAAATCAATGATTTTGACTTCGATCATACTCGCTTGTACTCTGATTTGGCAAAGAGCAATATCGTTCAGGATTGCCCGGAAGACATGCTCCAGTTGCTCATCTATTTGCTGAGTAAGGAGGAAGATCAATTTCAACATGGTGATGCGGTTAAGAAATTGTACGGTCAACTAGAGAGCAGAATATCTGAAGAAGTGCTTCGACCCTTGAAGGTCCAACTTCTTCGCCTTGGGTGCAACATTGATTAAAAATAGGATGACCTACTATTACATAACGGTCGATTCCAAAAGGACATAATGCAGACGGATTATAGGAAGTATCTCAGCCCGGAGATCGTCTCCAAGCTCAAGGGGATGGAACTGCGGGCGCGGATGGTGGTCGAGGGATTCATCACCGGCCTGCATAAGTCCCCCTACCACGGTTTCTCGGTCGAATTCGCCGAACATCGGCAATATATGCCCGGCGACCCGATCCGGGATATCGATTGGCGGGTGTTCGCCAAGACCGACCGGTACTATATCAAGCAGTACGAGGAAGAGACCAACCTCAAGGCGTATATCCTGCTGGATTGTTCTGCCTCGATGGGGTACTCCTCCGGCGCCACCGCGCACAACAAGTTCGATTATGCCCTGACCCTGGCGGCGTCGCTGTCATACATGATGCTCAAACAGCGCGATGCGGTCGGGATGGTGGCGTTCGCCGACGCGATCAACCATTACCTGCCGCCTCGGTCGGCGGCGGGGCATCTGCATAATCTGCTCTACCGATTCAGCAACCTGACCACGGCTTCGACCACCGATCTGGCGTTGCCACTTCACGAGATGGCCGAACGAATCAAACGGCGGGGGTTGATCATTCTCATCTCCGACCTGTTCGACGATCCGCAACGGATAATATCCGGCCTCAAGCATTTTCGTCACCGCAACCACGAGGTGATCGTGTTCCAGGTGCTCGACCCGCGCGAACGGGATTTCGCCTTCACCGGGGAGGCGATTTTCGAGGACATGGAGACGGGGGAGAGGATCACGACATCGCCATGGCAAATTAAAAAGGATTATCAGAAGACGTTTGCCGAGGTGTCGGGGTTGATCGCCGCCGAATGCCGTCAGGCGCGGGTGGATTATCATTTGATTGACAGTTCGATGCCGTTCGACAAGGCGTTGTATTCGTTTCTGGCCAAGCGGGAGCGGCTGTATTGATTTTTGGTGGCCGAAGGTTTTGGCGAGATTCAAAAAGCAGACTGCCATTGATGGCGTGATGGAATGACTTACTCGACCCCGCCGAGGCGGGGCGGGGCACCTCGACTTTAGGAAGAAGGTAAGTATATGGCTTTTGATGTGCTTGTCGTAGATGACGATGGCGATGGTATCAGCGGGGCAACAGTAGGCATTATCTTCACCAGCATATTGCGCGGAAAAGCCGATGAGGAGACGGACTCGGATGGGCATGCGACATTCGATGGGTACGACGACGGAGAGATCGAGGTTTTTGTTAATGGTCGCAGCTATGGGACATATCACTACGATGATGGAAACGGCATAACGATCACTATCTGAAGTTTAATGTTTTTGTAGGGCAGGAGCCCTGTGCTCCTGCCTATTGGGATTCTACCTCCGGAGCCGCTTATGGTAGATAAACGATCGAGTGATTCAAACATCGATAAGAAGCAATCATCAGCCGAATCGGCGGCTGCCGCTGTTCATTCAGAAGATGAACCGTGTCGCTTGTGTAAAGAAATAAAACCCCTCTGCAGGTCACACATTATTCCAGAGTTCTTCTATAAGCCCATGTACGATGACCAAAGAAGACTCTTGAAAATATCTACTGCTCCGGAAGAGCGAACCCTCTTTAAACAAAAGGGGATAACTGAAAAGCTCCTATGTTTTGAGTGCGAACAACATATCAACGAGTTTGAAAAGGTTACCAAACGGCTCTTTTTCGACAATTTCGACTATTTGGAGACGGCCCATCCCAACATGATCAGGATTAGGAATCTTGATTACGATAAGGTGAAGCTGTTTCAAATGTCCCTTCTGTGGCGCGCTGGTATCGCCAATGACCTGTTTTTTGAAAATGTGAATCTCGGCCCCCACGAAGAACGAATCCGGAAAATGTTGCTTGAATCGAATCCCGGCGAACCATTCGACTATGGATGCATAATAGTCGGCCTGCGCACTGAAGAGAAGATCGGTTTCGATGTGATATTGAAACCAGAACGGGGTAGAATCGGCCCATATAATTGCTATCAATTCATTCTTGGAGGGTGTTTATGGTTATTCGTGGTGTCCAATCAAGCCAAGCATTTCCAAGGAAATGACCGCTATTTACAGGCTGACGGAACTTGGCTCATGGAATCTGTCCCGGCAAAAGAAGTTCCCCTTGTAATAAAAATGGTACAAGGCTTGCGGAAAGGGGGAAAACTAATCAACCCTTACAAAACCCTACGAGATGGAACCACGGAGTAACGGTGATGAAAATCCTCATCGTCGGCGGGACGGGGATGTTAGGGCGACCGGTGGTGAAACAACTTCTGGCCGATGGTTTCCCTCTACGGCTATTGACCACTCATCCGGACAAGGCCAAACGGCTGTTCGGCGACAAGGTCGAATACGCCGCCGGCGATGTCGGCGATATTGACAGCCTCAGGGCCGCAATTGCCGGATGCGAGGCGGTCTATGTCAACCTCAAAGGCGGGCCGACCAAGGCCGACTATATTCGGATCGAGCAAGACGGGGCGAAAAACATCTATCTGGCGGCCAAAGATACAGGTATCAGGAAGATCGTTCAGATCGGGGGGGCGGAGTTTACCGTCAAATATGCCCGCCATATCCTGGCGCGGACAAAATCCGAAGCTGAAAAGGCATTGGTTGAATCGGGGATGACCTATGTCATCCTGCGGCCGTCGTGGTTTTGCGAGTCGCTGCCGCTTGTGCTTCAGGGGCGCAAGGCGGTTTTTGTCGGGTCGGGGAAACGGTCGTTTTTCTTTTTGGCGGCGGCCGACTATGCCAAGATAGTGTCCAGATGTTTCCAAAGCGAAATCGCCGACAATAAAGCCCTGACCATATTCGGGCCGGAGCCGATGCCGATACCGGAAGCATTGCGGCGGTTTCTGGTGATCGTCAAGCCCGAGGCGAAGGTCAATCATCTGTCGGTCTGGCTGGCTCGATTGGTGGCGATGACGTCGTTCAGCAAAGGTCTCAAGGCGGCGGTCGACCTGATGGCCTTCTTCGATAAACATGATGATGCCGATGTCGAATTTCCACCCGATGAAGCCGACCGGTTATTCGGGCGATCCCGGACGACGGTCGATGAATGGGCCAAGGCATATAAAGCTGGAATTCAGACGTAATATATGGTTGGTCTTATATATCATGACCTGTTCCTGAAGCATCTTGAGGGATTTCCCCACGTGGAACGGCCGGAACGGCTGCAGGCGATCATGGACCGGCTCAAAACCGGCCCCCTGTCCGCGTCGCTGTCGTTTATCGAGGCTATCCCGGCCGAGCAGGCCTGGCTGACGCGGGTGCATGATCTCAAGTATGTCGAATCGATCGCGACTCTGGATATCGACGACCCGGTCGTTCTGGACTGGGGGGATACTATCGCGACTATCGCCACGCCGCAGGCGGCGCTGTACGCCACCGGGGCGGGCGTGCAAGCGGCGCGACTCGTGCTGGAGGGGACGCTGCCGTCGGTTTTCTGCGCGGTCCGTCCGCCGGGACATCATGCGGAAGCCGATCGGGCCATGGGATTTTGCGTTTTCAATAATACCGCCGTGGCGGCCGCGGACCTGCTGGAACACGGCGGCCTGACCAGAGTGGCCATTGTCGATTGGGATGTTCATCACGGCAACGGCACGGAGCGGATGTTTGCCGATGACGACCGCGTGTTATATATCAGCCTGCATCAGTTTCCGCATTACCCCGGCACCGGCAGCGAAGCCATGCGCGGCCGGGGCAAGGGGGAAGGGTACACGCTCAATATCCCGATGGGGGCCGGAGCGGGCGATAAGGAATACCGGCTCGCCTTTTCGGAGCGAGTCATCCCGGCGTTGGATTCGTTCAAACCGGAGTTTATCTTGATTTCGGCCGGATTCGACGCTCATCGCGATGACCCTCTGTCTGGGACGATGCTCGGCAGCGAAATTTTCGGCGAGATGACGCGGATGCTTATGGCCTGCGCGAATCGGCATTGCCGCGGAAGGATCGTGTCGTTGTTGGAGGGCGGATACAATTTGAACGCCCTGGCCGAATCGGTCGAATATCATCTGGCCGCGCTGGCCGGTCGATAATCATCGTCGGGATTTTCGCTCTATTCAAAGCCGCAGAGACCGCAATAAGGCATAAAAAAGGCCCGTCGCATGACGGGCCTTTTTGTTGATGCAATCTGAAAGACGTCGATTACATGTCGAGCTTGCCGGTGTACAGGTCGGTGTGGGCCGGGCTGACCTTGACATGGTTGGCCGACGCCCAGGCTTTCATGCCGGTTTCGGCGTAGCTGGCGGCGTCCTCGGCATAAATCTTGCCGGCGCTGTTGACGCCATAGAGCCAGTAGTACGTCCAGGCGCCGTTCTGCAGGGTCGGAGCGTCATAGGAATAGGTGGTGTTCGAGGCGGTCGCGATGACCTCACCGTTGGCGCCGGCGGAGAGGAAGCTTCCCGCCTGGCAGGCGTCGATGGTGATATTCTTCTTGGTGCAGTTGGCGCCGTTGATGTACTGCATGACGAAGGCGTTGGTGATGTAATACAGGTCGGTCGAAATGAGGCAGGAGCCATAGGGATTGTACTTGGCGCCGTGGCCGGAATAGGCGAACGCGATTTCATCACCGGGAACGGCTTGGGCCACCAGCCATTCGAAACCGGCTTGCATGTTCGCGGCCGTGGCGTTGCGATCGAGATCCATGCGGATGGTGAAGCCCTGGGACTGGTAGTAGGTCCTCATTTCCTGGGCGTCGTCATCGCAATACTGCAGATCGTTGGCCGTGCCTTCATAGTCGGAGATGCCGACGATGTAGGCGTACTTGTGGGCCGGGTTCGGATTCGGATCGGAGCTGCCGCCGGTGTCAGGCGGGGGTTTGGGCGGTTTGAAGGCCACGAAATTGCTTTCGGTCGGCTTCATCATGAACGATTCGATGGTGGCCGAAGGCCGGGTGTCCACGAATTCGGGACGTTGAACAAGAGGACCAAGGCTGGTCGTGTCACTGCCGGGATCGGTGATTCGGGGCGTGTCACTGCACCCGAACACCAGGAATAACGTGCAACAAACAGCAAGCAACATGAAGAGCTTTTTCATGTATGCCTCCTCCTGGATGGAATTGAAGGGTGATAGGTAAGGTAAAATACCAACGCGTTTAAAATCGATGTGTTCATTATTGCCCTAGCCAAACGTAAACCCTACCTAAACATAATAATCGATGTTTTAATCCAAGCAAGGGTTTTTTGTAACAGCCGGGCAAAAGACCCGGAGGCAAGTGCGGTCGCGACGCGCGAAAGGGGGGGAATCGACAGGAAAATCTCGAAATCAGTGTCCATTATTGAAGATTAGGAATTCTGTCGGGGGAAATGTATAGCGGGGCGTCTTGACAGGCGGTCGAGGGCCGACAAAATTATTTGATTATCAACAATTTGCCCAATTGGTCGCCCATGGGGGAGGTTACCGACCAGATATACAGGCCGGTTGTAATGGCCTGCGTATTGCGTGAAATCAGGTTCCAGGTTTCCTGCATGGCCTGAGGTCCTCCCTCCGGCTGGTAATGGTCGATCTGCTGGACCAGGTCGCCGCTGACGGTATAAATGCGGATGGTGCAGATCCGGGGAAGATTGGCGAAATGGACCGCCCGGGACCGTTCGGCCGATTTGGTGCGGTCGCGGTTTTCGTACCCGGCCCGGGCGTACCCGCCGTCGATCCGATACGGGTTGGGAAACACATAGACGCTCAGGCCTTCGTTCTCGACCGCATCGGTTCCGGCCATCGGATAGGCGAGGGTGGCGTTGGTCATGACCGATGATTCCAGAGCGGTCAGGAAATAGGACCGGCTGCCATAATCGAAAGCCGTCACGGCGACATAGACCGGCCGGGACGGGGGAAGATTGTCGATTACGTATTCGTACTCGTAATACCGATGATATCCTTCTTCGGTGGTGTCGGCGAGGTCATTGCGGTCGGCCTCGGGATAGACCCGATGAATTCCGGTCGGGTTGGACAGATCCGACTGATTCCAATCCTGGGGGGTGAAATAGGTGTAGACATTATCCGGATTCTGAGGATCATCGGGCGCCATCGGCGACTCGGCGGTGTACAGGTCCGGGTCGAACGCGGCGCCGTAGATGATCTGCAGGGAGTCATAGGTAAGGGGGGCGGGGGAGTTCTCCCAGCGTTGCAGGAGGCTGTTCCACTGATAGCGGTTGTAGTCGCGTTGGTCGTAGGTGGCCAGAAGGACGAAATCGGAGAAGCGATTATCCTCGCCGTAATAGACTTTGTACCCTTCGAAATCTTTCGTTTTGGAGAAAATATCGACGGCGTTTTCGGTCGTCTGACCGTTCCAGCGAAGGATGAGTTTGCCGTATTCGGTGAGGACTTTCAATCTCGGCGAGGGAGGCGGGGCGGCGCCGCGAAAATCGGGCACGCCGTCTCCCTTGAAGAATGCATAGGTCGAATCGGTGCCGGTGGTGTTGACGAACCATCGGGCCAAACCGGAGTCATGCTTCGCGTCATTATCGGTGTCATATCCGGGGTTGTCGTAGATCCAATCGGCCCACATCGAATTCAGTCCCAGGTCGCTGAAGTCGAACTGAGACTGGTATGGCCCCGGGGCGAGGGGGGTGAAGATGTCCTCGAAGGCGCGCGGATTATGATGGAAATTCTCGCCGCCGATATACGACAGCGTCACCGGCAAGACCGATTCCGGAGCGACATCGAACGGCCCGAAGCTGAGCAGGTAGATCGAGTTTTGTCCCTTGGCGTAGTCATCGGCGTCGCGCGGCGGCGGGAGCCATCCGGCGCCGGTGTGTGGCACGGCGCTTTCCATCTGGTCGTAATCGGTCTCGGGCGTGCTGAGGACATAGTATTTGTTGCGGTCGCCGACCGGCGAACCCATGGTGGGGCCGAAACTGCGAAACGGCTTGTCGGCGGTCACCTGGCGCGGGCCCCAGTCGTTGTTGGTGGAATAGTCGGTGACCCACCAGTTGAAGGAATAGCGCAGGCTGTCGGATGGCGTGCGGATCACCCGCGTGGCGGCCACCCCGGTGCAGGAGGAGAAGTCGTACCCCCCGGCGGCGACACTGGGGTCGCCGTCGTTGTCGGCGGTCCAGGCGACGCGGACGGTATCCTCGTATCCCGGCCAGATCGGCGAGGGGATGACTTCCTTGTATCCGCAGATGTCATCGAGCCAGCTCCCGGTCCCCCCGTCCTGCGATATATGATAGACGTCGGCGTCCACCAGGATGCCGATATACAGCTTCTTGAGCGGGAAAGGGCCGATATTCTTGATCTTGTAGTCGAGGAGGACGAAATCCTCGGCGTAGGGATAACTCCAGGCATAGCTGGATTGGGTGACGGCGATATTCAAAGGAATATGTGGGCGGTTGTCCATCGGGTCCATGCTGATCAGCGAGGGATCGGCCAGCGTGTCGGTGTACTGGACGATAATGTCCTCTTCCGAGACGGCTTCCGTGGAATAATACCGGGAGAAGGGTTGGGTCGAACGGCGGATGATCCGTCCCGCCTCGCCGGCATCCGGCCAGAATTCGACGATATTGCTGGACAGGTAGAAATCCTCGGCGGCGGTGGAGACCAGCGTGTCGCGGCCGACCACGGCCCCGATCCATAGCGCGCCGATCCACAGGGTTTCGATATCGGAATTGAGCGGGTACTCGCAGGCCAGAGCCTGCTTGCCGGTTTCGGGGTCGAGCGGCGTGGTGGGGAAATAGCCGGTGCCGAAGTAGCCGTTGTTGGTGATGGCCAGCCCCATGCGATTGATCTTGTGGACTTCGAGGCTGACATTGGGCAGGCCGGCGCTCGGTTTGGCCAGGGCCGACGGGGGTTGGAGTAGCCGGAAATCGGGCCGGGCCGCCAGCGGGGCCGACGCGATCAGCAAGGCCATGACGGCGAAAAGCAAGGTTGGAATTGGTCGCCGATACCGTGTTTTCATCGTATCAAATATACGAAAATCGGGCCAAAATTCAAAGCGGGTTGAAAAGGGGCTGGGGGGCGGATTCGGGATTTTAGAAGGGGCACATAAGTTCAATTTCCCGGTCCGTTACTATAAAAATATTCTTTGATCACGCCGATAACGTATATATCATGAGTACGCCTATGAAAAGATATGAATTATTGACGATCGGGTATGAAGGGCGAGAAATAGACGAACTTATCGAACGCCTGAAGCAATGCAACGTTTCTCGCCTGATTGATGTTAGAGAGATTCCACTATCCAGGAAGAAGGGATTTTCGAAGTCCGCTTTGCGGAACCGCCTTCAACAAGAACATATTGAATACGTTCATATAAAAGCACTCGGAAGTCCCTCGGCCATTCGTAACAAGCTAAAATCTGACTGGGATTATAAATACTTTTTTATGGCATATTCCGAGCATCTATCCCAGAATATGGATGTAGTAAGAGAGGTTCACGAATACATTTCCGATGGAAATGTTTGCCTTATGTGTTTTGAACGTTCCTATGAAAAATGTCACCGCTTAATGGTTGCGGATAAAATAAAAGAATATGATGGAAATGGGCTCCATATAAAACACATTTGATAGGCAATGAAAGAAACTGAAAGGAAGCAAATACTTATTACAGTCAAGGCTTATCCCAATCCCAATAGAAAGCGCGGTGAAACAGTGTGTTGCGCAGGGATTGACCTTGACGATTATAAGCTAATCCGCCTTCACCCTGTCCCGTTCCGCGATCTAAATCGCTCTCAACAATTCAAGAAATATAGCATAATAGAGGTTGATTGTTTTCGTCCGAATAACGACCACAGACCTGAAAGCTATAGCATACATTGCTCCTCTATTAAAATCATAGATCACATCGACTCTGAACGGGGGACGTGGAGGAGACGAAATAGCATTGTCTCCAAGGTCCCGGCAAAAACTATGTGCCAAGTTTGTGAGGAGTCCAAAGTAGACGGTCTGTCTTTGGGAATTATCAAACCTGATGATATTACGTTTGAATACATGAGGCGAAAGCGATCTGATCCAAAGAAAAGAGAAGCCTACTATTCTCAATTTGATCTTCTCAACAAGGCGAAGGGTGTAATAGAGGAAATTCCCTTTTTGTTTCATTATCGTTTTAATTGCGCCGGGGTCGCCAAGTGCGAAGGGCACAAACTGGCAATTGTGGATTGGGAAATATGTCAAGCTTACAGGGAATGGCGCGAACAATTTTCTGACGAAGTTTTGCCAGAGGAAATTAAGAAGAAATGGCTTACGATAGCTGATACGTCGAAAAAAGATGTCCGTTTCTACGTTGGAAACATGAACCGTTTCAGAGAAACCTTTCTGGTCTTGGGCGTTTTTTACCCCCCCAAAGCGATATAGTCGTTGCGCGGTATCCAATAATAAAGGGGACGGCTGTTGGGCCATCCCCTGTTGGTTGATTCTATCAGCAGATCGGCTATTTCATGGCCGACGAAGCGGGGGCATGAAAGAGCATCTCGGGTGGGATGATCTGCTTCTTCATCCCCGGACCCTGGATCGAGGCCGTCAAGGCCTGGTCCCCTGTCCCCTGGAACATATAAACCATGATCGGATGCAGCCCTGCCCGAAGCGCGATTCGGCCGGACATCTCCTGCTCCCCATGCACGCCGCCGTTGTCGGCCAGAAGCGTGTCGCCGATATACAGTTCGCTGCCATCATCCGAATTGACGAAGAACGTATACACGCCATCCGTGGGAACACGAACGAAGCCCTTGAACATCAGGCCGTATCCTTCTTTCTGCGCAAACGGCGGTATCGAAACTGAGACCATCAGGGTCTCCTGCTGATATCTGATAGCTTCGAAATCGGGCACGTCTTGCCAGGCACCCTCGAAATAATAGCATAACAGACCCGGTTCGACATTGGCGGCGGTCACGGCCGGATGAGGCGCCAGCTTGATAAAATCGGCTTCGGCAACATGATGATTGTCGGCACCATCTTTGAAGGAACAAGCCTTGACCGTGGCCGATTTGGTCAGGGTAAACGGTTTCTCATACAAGAGCGAATGACGGGTCGGCTCGCTGCCACCCAGCGTGTAATGAATCTCCGCGCCGGGAACGGGACAGGCCAGACGGACGGTCGTTTCATCGAGGAAGGAATTTTGGTCGGCATAAATCTTGGTCACCGTGGCGTTGGTGACATCGAACAACGACTGGGCGGCATGAACATTGTCCTGCGCCGTGCTGACGACTGTCGCCGCTGCGATTCGGATATCGGCGTTGTCCGCCAGGGTCACCGTTTCGGCTCCGGACGGCAGGTCAATACGGAACAGATACAGATAGGTGAATCGATATGCCTCGTTTTCGCCCGCTGGCGTATGGCGATGCGATCCGTACCATATCGCCGGATCGTGGTTGATATACGACGGCGCGATCAGATCGGCTTCCTCGATGATCGTATCGCTGGTCACCCGGTTGTTCCACTGCCCGATCGGTTCCGCATAATCCGGTACCCACCCCATTGTCGTGATATCATAGTTGACGAAATAAACGTGCTTTGGGCCGCCGACCGCCGCCACCAAAAGATAGAGTCGGTTGAACGATCCTTGCGGAAGCCGAATCTCCTGCCCCTTGCAGGCGACGATATTGTTCGCGCCGGCGTTTTTGGGGCCGAAGACGAAGGGGATGTTTTCGTACACCAGCGTATCGGGCATCAACTCCCCGGCCAGCGTGTTGCCGAGACCGTCGAAGTCGCCATCCGTCCGGTTGTCATCCAAGCTGATGCCGTCGAGGTTATAAGGCAGCGTCACAGACTTGCAGACCGGCGGAGTAACCGAGGTCAACTTATTGTCCAGAGTCAGGGCCAGCGTTTTGGGTTGGTAAGAGGTGAATGATACGGCCACTACATCATCGGTGACCGTCAATTCGCGCTGGAACTGTTCGACGCCGTTCATTTCTTTCGCGGCGGAGATTGGCGTCGCGCAGTGAATCTGCACATCGTTAAGCGGCTTACCGGTCAGTTCCCGCAGGCGCACGATCAGATCATTGCCATCTTCGGCGAATTTGACGGCCGTGACCATGACGGCAGGATTGTCGTTCGATGCTGCACCGGTAACGGTCAACAAGGAAAAGCTCTTGTCCAGTTTGCCCGGATGCGATGTGGTTTGGAAAGCCAGCAGCGGTTGGTTGAGACGGGCCGCCTGCCACGCCACCGCGCCATCGCGCCAGTCGCCCTTGTGGCCGGTGACGGCGAAGGTGACACGATGCCAGCCGATATCCTGCGACCGCTGATCCGCCACCCATTCCCAACCAGGGGAAATGCCGGGGGTATGGATCAGCGACAACCGCAGGGTCTTTTTGTCGGGATGATCCCAACCGTATTTGCAGTCATTGAGCACGGCGACGCCATAGTCGCCGCCTTCGGAAGTCATGTCGGCCCATTGCTGCGCCGGGACTTCATACAGCTTGGGGTAGTTGATGCCGCGCCGGATCGTTCCCAGGCCGATGTCATAGGTGATGCTGTCGTTGGGGGCGGTCATGGTAAACGATGCTTTCAACAGGGTCTCTT
>JAQVRW010000192.1 GCA_028700875.1 Candidatus Zixiibacteriota bacterium
ATCCTCGAGATTGGTTTCGATGATGCAGCGCACCGCCGATATCTGCGCCCATTTCACGGGAATTCCCAGCCAGGGATCGGCGCTGCCCCATCGCCCCGGACCGATAAGCAGGTACGGCCGTTTCCGCTGCCGGAGCATCGTGTTGAAGGCTTCGATCTCCTCCGGAATCCTCGGATTTTTGGCGCGGTCATAATTGTCTTTGCGTACATAAATCACATCGCGCACGTTGGAGATAAGACCGTTACCAAGGGATTTGTGCGAGATGCACAGGGCGTCATTCGCCACCACGTCGCCGATTTCCATGTCTTGCATTTCGGAGCCGATAACGAGAGGGCGGATCTGTAGGAAGGCGAATTCATGAGGTACTGCCGGGTCATCGGAGAGATTGACGGCAAATTCGATTTCCACGGGGCAGGAGGAAGCCGCCCGGCCGACTTTCATCAGAAAGGCCGTGATTTCAGCCAGCGGGAAGACTTTCCCCTTCAACACCCGGGCCATCGTCACCAGACGAATGCCGGTCCGGCCGATCCCGTCATAGAGAGCCTCGTTATCCGGGGAATAGACCGAACCCACCGGACTCAGGGTGCCATCCTTCTCCGCGACGGCCAGATCCAACGGAACGAGGTCATGAAGGAATCGTTCTCCCGACGTAAACATCGAATTCGCCAGATCAAGCGCCAGGAATTCCTTGGGAGAGTTTTCCAGGTAATCGTCCAGGGTGAAGGATTGGATGGGGGTGCCGGGGCAGGCCGGGCAAAAGCGGACGCACCGACCACCGTCCACCACGGCCTTGCCCATGCCGAGCGTGACGGAGACAATCCCATCTTCGGGTCTCGTCCCCGAAACCGGATAGAAATTCACCGATCGGCCAACGCCCGCAAAATTGGGATACAAATAGGAGCCGTGACGTTTCCCGACCACTTGCTGGATGATGACGGCCATTTTTTCCTCTTCCAGTCGGTTCGGAAGCGATTCCATGTAGGCTTTGGGGTCGGCCAGATAGGTAGAGGCATAGACCATTTTGATGGCGTTGCGAAGTTCATTGAGCCTGATCTCGGGGTTTTCGCTGTTGTTGGGAATCATGAATGTCTTGTAGATCCCGGCGAACGGCTGATACGACGCATCCTCGAGGAGGCTCGAGGAACGAATCGCCAACGGATAGCGAACCCATTGCAGGAAATCCCAGAGACTATCCAGAATATCCGAGGGAAATTTGGCATGCAGAAAGGCGTCCGTGATCTTGCGATCATCCGTTTCCTTCAGGGCATATGATAAAAGCCCCGACGACTCCATGAATCGATCGAACACGCCGGATGTCAGCACGGCGGTCGGAGGGACAAAAATGCGTACCCCGGGGAAGCGATGTTCCAGTTGATAGGTATTGATCAACGAATTGATGAAGGCCAGGCCGCGGCCCTTGCCGCCGAGAGATCCATCGCCGATCCGCACGAACCCGGAGCCACCTTCGAACGTATGGCTGGAGTATTCCGAGACGACGCCCGATATGGAATGCTGCCTGAACGCTTTGAGCACCTGGAGGAGCAGTCGGCGGAGTTCCTCGGGGTCATCGCTGGTCTTTCGGACGATCGCGCGGACAGTTTCGGCCAGGTCAAACTCAGTGCGAGCCATGAGCCAGGTGTAGAAATCGTTCCGGGAGACGTTCTGCAGAATGTCCTCCTCGGGCACGGCCTGCACGGCCCATTCCAGAGTACGCAAATCCGGCGCCCGGCTTATCACCGCGCCGTCGGAACGCTGAAAAACAAAGTCGCCAAATCCCAGATGCTGCTGCATGAATTCCCGCAGGTTGCCCAGAAGCGTCGGGGAATTCTTGTCGATGAACATCAGGCCGAGCGATTTGGCCGCGGATGCGTTCTGCGAATCGGATTGCATCAACAAGGGAAGATCGGGCGCCCGTTCCTGCAACAGGCGGACCACCTGAAAGCCGGCGGAGGGATCGATCCTGCCGTCCTTGGGAAAAACCGCGTCCACGATAACGCCCAGGAGATGGTTGTGATGTTGTTTAAAGATGCGTTCGCTTTCCTCGAAAGTCCGGGCCAGAAGAACCTTCGGCCGGGCCCGCATCCTCATGATCCGTTGGGTCCGATTCGCGCTCTCGGCCGTGAGGGCATGACTCTGTTTGAGGATCTCGGTGTAGAGCATGGGCAGGTAAGACGAATAGAACTGGACGGAATCTTCGATGAGCATGATGCTCCTGACGCCGGCCACTTCGGCGTCATGTACGGCGTTCAGCCGATCCTCGATATATTTGATGATAGCCACGAACAGCCGGACGTCCCCCAACCACACAAATACGGTATCTATCCCCTTCAGATGGCCCAGGTCGGGAAAGAGACTGAGTTCACGGACGCTGCTGGCGAGCAAAACCACAGGAACGGCGGGATTGACGGCATGGACGGCGTCACCGAAGTCGATTACGTTCATATCGCCGACCCGGGCCATGGAAATGACCAGGTCGAACGGCTCCGACCGGAGCTTGTCCAAAGCCTCCTCTGCCGTGGAGACGCGTTCGATAGAGGGAGTGAAACGAAGGCCCAGATCCACATATTCTGAGTAGAGCATCTCCGAGAGTTTCCCATCCTCGATAATGGTGTAGTAATCATAGAGACTGCTCACCAAAAGGAGGTTGCTTACTCGTCTCGGCATCAAGGCATCGTATGGGATTTCGGTTTGCTCTGGTGAACCGATCAGATCACTCAAAGTGCGATCCCGCATCTGCTCCTCCCGTCACGATCCAGCAAGGGTCGGTCGGCCACCCGTCGGCTTACTCAGACTGTCTACCTTCAGTCACGGTCAATAACTTGTAACCCACATGATGATAATAAGATACCCGCCTTGGCGGGCGACCAACACATCCGAAAATTCGAAACTGGCCATATTATAAGCAGCTGATTCTGGACCCTTCCCGATCGTCGTAGTGACCAGCCATATGACCGCTATTCATATAAAGATATATGATATCAGGTGTGATTTCACAAGCCATAATTTTTAAGGTGTGGGAGAAATTTGTCTTATTATGGCTTTTGTGTGGGTAATAATTACCCGCCATAACTGAAATACAGGACAATATTTGGTTACTATTGACTCACGTGGTAATAAAATATCCAACTAATTCTGTTGACACACAAAATGCGACGGGTTATTATTAACCGGTAGGTAGGTAATAATGTATCGCTTCCTTGAATATTCGATTAACCTTATCCAGCAAGATGGAAGTCCACTTACGCGATTTTCATCTGTAGAAGCAGTTACTTGTTAAGGAGGATCGTATGTTAGTCACTAACCCGAAGGAGTACACCGCGAAGTTCTTGGAGCAACTGATCGCCAAACATCCAGCCCAACCGGAATTCCATCAGGCCGTCCGTGAGGTCGTGGATTCTCTTGGTCCGTGCATGCAGAAGCACCCGGAATATATCGAATCCCGGATTCTGGAACGGATATCAGAACCGGACAGAGTCATCATGTTCCGCGTGACCTGGCAGGATGACAAGGGTGAAATCCACGTGAACCGAGCTTTCCGGGTCGAGTTCAACAACGCGATTGGCCCGTACAAAGGAGGCTTGCGTTTACATGCCAGCGTCAATCTCGGCATCTTGAAATTCCTCGGTTTCGAGCAGATTCTGAAGAACAGCCTGACGACCCTCCCCATGGGCGGCGCCAAAGGCGGCAGCGATTTCGATCCCAAGGGAAAATCGGACTATGAAGTGATGAGATTCTGCCAGAGTTTCATGAATGAGTTGTATCGCCATATCGGGGCTGATATCGACGTCCCCGCCGGCGATATCGGTGTGGGCGGACGCGAAATCGGCTTCTTGTTCGGCCAGTACAAGAAACTCACGCACGTGTTCGAAGGCGTGCTCACTGGCAAGGGACTCAATTGGGGCGGTTCCCTTATCCGTCCGGAAGCCACCGGGTATGGGTGCGTTTATTTTGCCGAAGAGATGCTCAAGACCCGCAACCAGTCGTTCGCGGGCAAGACGGTCGCCGTGTCCGGATCCGGCAACGTTTCCCAGTACGCCATCGAGAAGGTCAATCAACTCGGCGGCAAAGTGGTCACCGTCTCGGATTCCAACGGCACCGTCTATGACAAGGACGGAATCAGCAAGGAGAAGTGGCAGTATCTCATGGACCTGAAGAACGTCAAGCGGGGCCGCGTCAAAGATTACGCGACCCAGTTCAAATGCGAGTACCATGAGGGCAAACGGCCGTGGTTCGTGAAGTGCGATGTGGCTCTGCCCTGCGCCACCGAAAACGAGGTCAGCGGCGACGACGCCAAGACGCTGGTCAAGAACGGTTGCATCTGCGTCTCCGAAGGCGCCAACATGCCCACGACTCCCGAAGGGGTCGAGGTCTTCCTGCAGAACAAGATTCTGTACGGCCCGGGCAAGGCCGCGAACGCCGGCGGCGTGGCGACATCGGGGCTGGAGATGTCCCAGAACAGCATGCGCCTGTCCTGGACGCGGGATGAAGTGGACAAGCGGCTCCATCAGATCATGCAATCCATTCACAACGCTTGCCGTGTAACCGCCAAGGAATACGGCGACCCGGACAATTATGTCCTCGGCGCGAATATCGCCGGGTTCATCAAGGTGGCCAACGCCATGATGGATCAGGGTCTCGTTTAGATTCGATCGATTGGGTATCTGCCGGGGGGAATCGCGAGATTCTCCCCCGGCGATACGGAACCCTCGACACCTTGTCATGGCCACCGGACCCGAACGGGGTTGCATTTTGTCGAAGGTTTTGCCATAATAACGCTGTACGAAACATGATCGGAGCCCTTTCGCCTCAACGGACGGAACGCAAACATCGGCAAACGAGAGGGAACCGACGGGGATGGCGGTATGGATCAGGGTGATCACATTCCAGCGCGCGTTCAAGGCGTGAAAGGCAACCTGCCTATCGGATTTCGCGAAATGCTCCATGAGCTACTCGCGCATGCCAACCGGGACTATTCCCAGACGGAAGTGCTCCGTCGAATCTGCTCCTCCCTGTTGCGTTTTTCCGGTTGCGACATGCTGAGCATCCGCATCGATGAGAACGGGAAAACCGGGCGCTGCCGGGCGGTGTTGAATGCGGATGGGGCCGACCGAATAGATATCTACTGCGTCCATCCGGCCTATCCGGACCCGATCCCGGAAGCAGTCATCAGTGATCCCATCGAAGAACCGATCCTCCAGGCCATCCTGACGGGGAGTTTCGCCGCGCCGACCCAATCTTTTACCAGAGGCCGGAGTTTCTGGACCGGCGACACCGCCCGTCCGATCCTGTTGCCGAAATTCGCCGACGGCGACCCGTCCGGCAAGACTGCGATTATCGGCGGGGAATATACTTCCCTGGCCGTCATCCTTGTTCCCGTTAGTGACCGGACCCACGGAGTGCTTTTTCTGGCCAGTCGGCGACGCGACTTTTTTTCCAAAGATGATATCCAGGCATATGAAGCCGCGGCCGAAACGATCGGCGTCGTCCTGGCCCACCATAGTACTCAGTGGGCGTTGCGGGAGAGAGTCAAGGAGCTTTCCTGCCTCTACGGCATCGATAAAGTGGCCGGCCGACCGGGGATTCTGCACGACGAATTCCTGCAGGAGATCGTCGAACTGCTCCCTCCCGGTTGGCAATATCCCGAAATCACCTCGGCGCGCATCGTGCTGGATGGACGCCGGTATTTGACGGCAGGCTTCAGCGAAAGCCCGTATCGGCAATCGGCGGAGATCATCGTCGGCGGCGTCGGACGGGGGACCGTGGATATTTTCTATGCCAAGGAAACCCCGGTGATAGACGAAGGCCCGTTCCTGAAAGAAGAGCGCAATCTCATTGATGCCGTCGCCGAAACCATCGGCCGTCAAGTGGCCCTTCAGGAAACTCAGTGGGACCGACGAGAGCGGGTCAAGGAACTCACGTGCCTCTATGGGATCGCCAAAACGGCCAGTCGGTCGGGGGTCGGGCTTGAAGATTTCCTGAGAGAGATCGTCGATCTTCTCCCTCCCGCCTGGCAATTTCCGGAGATCGCCCAATCCCGCATTACTCTCGACGGGCATTCCTTTGCCACCTGGGGGTATCGGGAGAGCACTCATCTGCAAAACGCGGACATTACGATTGACGGGATCGTCCG
>JAQVRW010000193.1 GCA_028700875.1 Candidatus Zixiibacteriota bacterium
CATATGGCCAAAGCCTGATAGAGGGGACTAAGGAACAGAGGGGTAGGGCTAGGTCGAGTGGGCCAAGGGGCCGGTGGAGTTTGTGCTCTCTTCATCGGCCCCATTTTTTATAATTTTTAACAAATCGTCTCATCCAGCGCTTATTCCCGCAATATTCGGTATTCGCAAAACCGGCCGTCGATGCTGCGACGGCGCTTGCCTGAATCACAGAAAAGAAGTAATTTGAAAATCTTGATCTCGAACGGCAACCGCGAGCGGGGAATTGCGTCTTTTAAGAGAATGACTACCAGCGATAAAGGACAACCAACCCAGGAGGGATAATGTCCAAGTTTTACTGTTCACTTTTGGCCGCGCTGATGCTATTGGGCGGCCTGGCAACGGCCGATGAGGGACGGCTGCTGCGTTTCCCGGATGTTTCCAAAGACAAAATCGCCTTTTCCTATGGCGGCGATATCTATGTCGCGCCGCGCGCCGGGGGCGCGGCCACACGGGTTACTAGTCATCCGGGGCTGGAAATATTCCCGAAGTTCTCCCCAGATGGACAGCAGATCGCTTTCTCCGGACAATACGACGGCGACGTCTCGGTCTATGTCATGCCGGTCGCCGGCGGCAGCCCGAAACGGCTGACCTTCCATCCCGGCGTCGCCAACATGGCCGAACGGAACGCCCCCGACAATATCGTCATGGGCTGGTCGCACGACGGTAAGTCGGTGCTGTTTCGGGGGCGCAAGGAAGTCCAGGACAGCTGGGAAGGGCGGGCCTATCTGGTCAATACCGATGGCGGCATGTCGGAACCGTTGCCGATGAAGACGGCCGGGTTCACCAGCATCTCGCCGGACGGGAAACAGGTCGCCTATTGCCCCATCTTCCGCGATTTCCGAACCTGGAAACGGTACAAAGGGGGGCTGGCCCAGGACGTCTGGACATTCGACCTCGCCAGTTTTGAATCCAAGAAAATCACCGATTGGGTCGGCACCGATAACATGCCGAGGTGGTACCAGGATCGGATCTATTTCAGCTCCGACCGCACCGGCAAGCTCAATCTGTATTGCTATGACACGAAAACTGGGCAGACCCGTCAGGTGACCGAATTCACGGAATACGATGTGCGCTGGCCCAGTCTCGGCCCGGACGCCATCGCCTTTGAAAACGGCGGGTATGTCTATCTGCTCGACCTGCCGTCGGAAACCGTGCACAAGGTCGTCATCGAGATGTCGGGCGATCAGCTGAATACCCGGCCCGAGTTTATCAAGGTCTCCGACAATATTCAGGATTTCGAAATCTCGCCCGACGGCAAACGGGCGGTCTTCTCGGCCCGTGGCGATGTGTTTACCGTGCCGGCCAAGGAGGGCAACACCCGCAATCTGACCAACAGTTCCGGCGCCGTGGACAAAAACGTCTGCTGGTCGCCGGACGGCAAATGGATTGCCTACATCTCCGATGAAACCGGCGAAGACGAGATTTACCTGATTACGCAGGATGGTTCGGAGAAGGTCCGCCTGACCACCGACGGCCATTGCAAACGGTATGAAATGGCCTGGTCCCCCGACAGCAAGAAACTGATCTTCTCCGACAAGGAACTAAAGCTGTCCGCCATCGACATCGACACGAAGAAGATGACCCAGATCGACAGTTCCACCCGCAACGAGTTCCACGGCTTCTCCTTCTCTCCCGACAGCCGGTTTTTGGCCTACAACAAACAGCTTAAGAACACCATCACGGCCATCTTTGTGTATGACTTCACCGACGGTAAGGTGCACCAGGTTACTGCCGGATACACCAACGATTATTCCCCTTCGTTCGATCCCGAGGGCAAATACCTGTATTTCGTCTCCGAACGGAAATTCAATCCCATACTGGGCAGTTATGAATTTCAATTCATCAACAGCGGCATCGATGATATCTATCTGATTCTGCTGTCGGCCAAGGAGAAATCACCGTTCGCCCCCACCAGCGACGAGGTCGCGGTGGCCGGCAAGGAGGGGGAGGACAAGGACAAGAAGGAAGGGGAAAAGGCCGAAGAGGCCAAGAAGGAAAAGGGCAAGGAAGGCGAGGAGAAGGAAGCGGTCAAAGTCACGATCGATTTCGACGGCATCTTTGACCGCCAGGTGGCGGTCGATCTTCCAGCCGGCAATTACAATGGCCTGATGGCTATTCCGGGCGGGTTCTTCTATTTCTCCAATCCGTTGTTCGGATTACTAGGCCCGGCCGGCGCGCGTGAAAGAGCCCTGCATAAGTATGACATGAAAGAGAAAAAGGATTCCGAGTTCGCCTCCGCTCCCGGCGGGTATGCGCTGACCCCCAAAGGAGACAAGATGCTGCTGCAGCATCAGGGCGCGTACAATATCATCCCGACCTCCGGCCCCAAGGCTTCGTTCGAGGACAACCAGCTCGATCTGTCGAATATGGAAATGAAACTCGACCGCAAGGCCGAATATGTGCAGATGTTCAACGAAGCCTGGCGCTTGGAGCGGGATTTCTTCTATGACGTCAACATGCACGGGGTCGACTGGGCGCAGCTGAAAGCCCGCTATGCGCCGCTTCTGCCGTACGTGGCTCATCGGTTCGACCTGACCTACGTCATCAGCGAAATGGTCAGCGAACTGAACTGCTCGCATACCTATGCCGGCGGCGGCGACCTGCCGAGGATCGCTCCCAGCGGGGTCGGCCTGTTCGGCTGCGACTTCGCCGTCGACAAGCAGAACAACCGCATCCGGATCACCAACATCCTCAAAGGGGAGAACTGGGACGAGGCGCTACGGTCGCCTCTGACCGAGCCGGACATCGATGTCAAAGAAGGGGATTACCTGCTGGCCATCGACGGCAAGGAAGTCACCGCCGATATCGATCCCTACTCCCTGACCGAACAGACGGTCGGCAAACTGGTGACGCTGAAAGTCAACGGCAAGCCGACCGCCAGCGGTGCGCGTGAAGTAACCATCAAACCGCTGGCCTCCGAGGACAAACTCCGGTACTACAACTGGGTGGAGAAGAACCGGGCCTATGTCGATTCCGCCTCCGGCGGCCGGATCGGATACATTCATGTTCCCGACATGGACGGCGAGGGACTGGTGCGGTTCGCCAAGATGTTCTACCATCAGGCCAAGCGCGAAGGGTTGATCATCGATGATCGCTGGAACGGCGGCGGATTCGTGTCGCAGTTGATCCTCGAACGGCTGCGGGAACCCTTGGGCGGCGTGGCCGTGTCGCGCTGTTTCGAATCCACACCGGCGCCGGACAACGCCATCAACGCCCATCTGCTGACATTGCAGAATGAATGCTCCGTCTCCGACGGCGACAACTTCCCCCATTACTTCCAGCTGTACAAACTGGGCAAGACCATGGGCAAGCGGACCTGGGGCGGCATCGTCGGCATCCGGGGATACCGCAACCTGTCCGACGGCGGATACGTCACCGTGCCGGAATTCACCGAATACAGCCCGGATGGGAAATGGGTGGTCGAAGGCATCGGCGTCGTGCCGGATATCGAGGTCGATAATCCTCCCGACCGTCTGGCCAGGGGATATGACGATCAGTTGATTCAGGGGGTGCAGTACTTGATGAAGAAGATCAAAGAGGAGCCGAAGACGCTTCCGCCGTACCCCGGCCCTCCCGAAAAACGGTAGTCCCTTAGCTTCCCGATCTGACGATTACGCAAAAGCCCCGGCGTCCCCGGGGTTTTTTATTTGTCATCAAATGGTTGATTCATATGCTCCAAGAACGGGTAGGGTGGACCGGACGTTCGTCCGGGTTTCAATATAGCACGATATCAGGCGTATCGTTGCATAGACGATTCTCAGCTATCATCACTTTTATTTCGCGCGGCGGCGGGAACCCTTTCCCGCCGCCATATTTTATATATCATGATTACACCGGTTATCCCACCCATCGGAGGGGCTTTTTCGGCCTGAGACGTTTCCCCGCATCCAACGTATCAGCAGGGTGGTCCGCCCTTTCGTCCGGGTGTCAACCATGTGATCGATGAATATGGCGGCAGTAACCATTTGACGAAAACCGCGTGCGCCGGCATCTCATTGCCAGGCAATGCCGTAAAGGGTCGATCATTTGCCCGGCATTCGAAAGTCGGGGTTGACAATCTACGATAAGATGCTATTATCTTCCATATTCTGCCGGGCACAATACCCGGTAATGGTTGTTTTGACAGGCATAGTCCGTATCATAGGTGGCCGGGCAGAATAGGGAAAGTAGGGTTGTGCCATGAGAACTTCGGCCTTTCCGAAGAGGGCGGGTGGCACGGGCAGATTATCGAGGTCACGGGGAGCCGGCGGCGCCAGTCGCATTCCGGCAGGCTTTGTCATTTTCCTTCTGATCATCGTCATCATCGTTCTTCCGGGCTGCATTTCCGGGGAACCGTTGACCTTGTCGCGTGCCGTCGAGCTGGCGTTGCAGAACAACGACCAGATCAAGCAATATTCCGAGCGAGTCAGCGAAAAAACTCATGATGACCGGGAAGCCTGGGGCAATTTCCTCCCCTCGGTTTCGTTTCAGGGGGGATACACGCATCTCAATGATGATATGCAGATCGATTTGAGTCCGATTCGGTCGGCGATCATGCAGATGCAGGCGGGGAACCAGGTGGAAATGGCCAACATCTATTCGCTTTTACAAAGCGGAACGCCCCTGACTTCGGAGCAGCGGGACGTTCTGTTCGGCCAGTATTTCAATCAGCTCGATGCCCGCCTCCCGGCGTTTGTGGAGACATTGAAGAAGCAGGATTACCGGACCGCCACGCTGGTAGGATTGCAGCCGATTTTCATGGGGGGAAAGCTGGTGGCGGCCAAGAAGGCCGCGGCCGCCGAACGACGGGCCTCGGAAGCGGAACTGGTCAAAGTCGAAAATGATATAGTCGCCGAGGCGGTGACGCGGTACCTGTCCGTGGCGTTATTTCGGGATGTCGTGAAGACCCGGCAGAACGTTCTGGCCGGGATGGAGCATCATCGTGACGACGCTCGAAAACTATACGACGAAGGCTTGATTGCCCGGTATCAGCTGTTGCGCGCGGAGGTGGCGGTGGCCGATGCCGAACGGAACCTTTTCGACGATCAAAACCGTTTGGAACTGGCCATGGTCGGCTTGCGGCACACGCTGGGTTTACCCGATGAGGCCCCGGTAACGATAACCGATTCGATGGCGTATGTGGCGACGCCCGATTCGCTGGCCGCGTTTCAAGGCGAGGCCCTGCAAGGCCAGCCGCTTTTGCATATGATCGCCGAGAAGAAGAAAGCCGCCGCGCAGAAACTGGCCGTCGAACGGTCGGAGTTTCTGCCGCACCTGTACGGATTCGGCAAGTACGAAATGTACCCGGAATATCTGTCGATCATGGAACCCCGCTGGGCGGTGGGGATACAGTTCAGCATGAACCTGTTCAGCGGCGCGAAACGGTATGAACGCTTGCAGTCGGCGCGGCACCTGACGCGGGAGGTCGGTTATCTGGAATCGGGCGCCCGGCGGCAGATAGACCTGTTGGTGCAGAAGACCTACCGGGACATGCGCAACGCCGAGGAACGGTACCGCAAGCTGGCCGCGAACGTGGCCCTGGGCGAGGAAAACCTGCGGGTCAACGAGAGCCGTTTCCGGACCGGGTTGGGAACGTCGCTGGATGTTATCGATGCCCGATTGTCTCTGGAGAAGAACCAGGTGGAACGGCTGCTGTCGCTGTTCGATTATCTCAAGTCGATGACCGATTTGTACACTGCCGTCGGGGAACCGCGACAGGTGCTTACCCTGTGGGAAACGAGGTCAAACTGATATGAAACTGAACAGGCACAACTATGTCTTATACATCCCGGCGGCGATCGTCGTCATCGCGCTGATCTTTCTGGCGGTCAAACTTTTGGCCCCGTCGAAAGACGCTATCACCGGCATGGTCGAGGCGACCGAGGTCGACGTGGCCGCCAAGATTCCCGGCCGGGTCGACAGCGTGCTGGTCCGTGAGGGGGATCGCGTGACGCGGGGGCAGGTGCTGGCGACGCTGACGACGAAGGAAGTCGATGCCAAGCTGGAGCAGGCGCGCGGCGTGATGGAGGCGGCCAAGGCCCGGATGGAGATGGCGCAAAACGGCGCTCGTCCCGAAGAAAAAGAAGCGGTCGAGAA
>JAQVRW010000194.1 GCA_028700875.1 Candidatus Zixiibacteriota bacterium
CGGACCTGCATCTCGGTGATTTCGGGGAAGACGATTCCCAGACGGCAGCCGCGATGGCCCAGCATCGGGTTGACCTCGTGCAATTCCTCGATCCGGGCGATCAACCGATGGATTTCGGCCAGTTTGTTTTCGTATTCCTCGTCGCTCTTTTCCAACGCGGCGATCCGGGTCTGCACGTCTTCATGCGACGGCAAAAATTCATGCAACGGCGGGTCCAGCGTCCGGATGGTTACGGGGTACCCAGCCATGACGTCGAAGATTCCCTTGAAGTCGTTGCGTTGGAACGGCAACAGCTTGTCCAGCGCCTGCTGACGCTTCTCGACCGAATCGGCCAGGATCATCTCCTGCACGATCGGCAGCCGCTCCTCGGAGAAAAACATATGCTCGGTCCGGCATAACCCGATTCCCTCGGCCCCGAACCTGAGCGCCTTGGCGGCATCGGTCGGGGTGTCGGCATTGGTCCGAACGCCGAGTTTCCGGATGACATCGGCCCACTGCATGAGCAGCCCGAACTCTCCCGATAATTCCGGCTCGATGGTCGGCACCGAGCCGACGATAACCTCGCCGGTAGAGCCGTTGATGGTGATGACCTCGCCTTCCTTGATGATCAGTTTGCCGATCTGGAGCCGTTTCTTGGATTCATTGACCCGAATCTGCTCGCAACCGGCGACGCACGGTTTGCCCATGCCGCGGGCCACGACCGCCGCGTGCGAAGTCATGCCGCCCCGGCTGGTCAGGACGCCCATCGCCGAATACATCCCCTCGATATCATCGGGGTTGGTCTCCTGACGAACCAGGATACACTTCTTGCCGGCCGAGCCCAGACGCGTCGCGTCCTCGGCGGTAAACACCGCGGCCCCCGAACCGGCGCCGGGCGAGGCCGCCAAACCGGTGGCCACCACCGTGTACTCGGCGTTGGGATCCAGACGGGGATGGAGCAATTGATCCAGATTCCCCGGCTCGATCCGCATCAAGGCTTCTTCTTCGGATATCAACCCTTCGGCCACCATGTCGGTGCCGATCTTCAACGCCGCCTGAACCGTCCGCTTGCCGGTCCGGGTTTGCAGCATGTACAGCTTGCCTTCCTGAATCGTAAACTCGAAATCCTGGACATCGTGGAAATGCTTCTCCAGGCGGGTGGTGATTTCGCGCAATTGCGCATACACCTGCGGCATTTCGTTTTTCAACTGGCTGATCGGCGTGGGAGTGCGAATCCCGGCCACCACGTCTTCGCCCTGGGCGTTGACCAGATATTCGCCGTAAAATTCCTTCGTCCCGATCGCGGGGTTGCGGGTAAAACCGACCCCGGTGCCGGATGTCGAGCCCATGTTGCCATAAACCATCGCCTGAATGTTGACCGCGGTCCCCAGATTGGCGGGAATATCGTTCATCCGCCGATAGCTGATGGCGCGGGGATTATTCCAGGAACGGAAGACGGCGTCGCGGGCCATCTGCAGCTGCTGCCACGGGTCTTCGGGGAACGGCTCCCCCGTCCGGTCTTCGATAATCTTCTTGAACCGCCGGATGATATCCTGCAGGTCCTTCACCTGCAGCGAACTGTCCTGACGGATCTTCTTCTCGTTTTTCTTCTTTTGAATGACTTCCTCGAACAACGGCTTGTCGATCCCCAGGACGACGTCGCCGAACATGGCGATAAAACGGCGGTAATTGTCATAGACGAAGCGCTGGTCGCCGGTCTTGTCGATCATGCCCTGGATCGTCGCCTCATTGAGGCCGAGATTGAGGATGGTATCCATCATTCCCGGCATGGAGAACTTGGCTCCCGACCGGACCGACACCAGCAAAGGATTGGCGGGATCGCCGAACTTGGCGCCCATGATCTTTTCCACCTTCGTCATGTATTCCTTCATCTCGGCGTCGAACCAGGCCGGCAACGACATTTCGTTTTCGTAGAAGAGATGGCAGGCGTCGGTGGTAATGGTAAACCCGGGCGGAACGGGAACCCCGATATTGGTCATCTCCGCCAGGCCGGCCCCTTTGCCGCCGAGCAAGTCCTTCATTGCGCCGGTTCCTTCGGCCTTGCCGCCGCCGAAGAGATACAACAACTTGGTCCGGGGCTTGGAGGCGGCCGCGCCCCCGCCGGATTTGATGGTCACCTTACTTTTTGCCATACTCTCATACTCTCCACGCTAAAACCACTTCACATCTCTGCAACCGGGCAATTTATATCTTTAAAAGTCGTTTGCAAATAAGAAAGGCGGCCCAAAAACCGCCTTTCGATACTTTTTTGCCCCCCGGCCATAGAGGCGGCCGAACCTTCTACATGGTAAAGAGACGATCACCGTTGATAATCTTCTCCAGCATCTTGAGCGTCTTTTCCACCGGAGAATTCATCAAATCGCACGTGTTATACGTCATCCGGGCCGCTTCCCGGGGACAAATGAAATTCGCCTTTCCCCGCCCTCCGCGTTTCTTCTTATGCGTCAGATTGTACAACCTCTGATACTCCTTGGCCTTTTCCTTGTGCATTTGGTAATACCGACGCTGATAATCACGGCGCGTTTCAGCGGTTGAAAGGCTGCCCTGCTTGGTGTCGCTTGTGGAAGAATTGCCCTTCCTTGTCATTCTTCACCTCGCTTGTGCGTTTGCCTTGGAAGCTTCCCGCAAGTCTCTCTCAGTCCCTATGCCCCAGACAAAAGAAGCTTCTCTCATGCAAGTTAGTCTCCTCAATTCGCCTGTCAAGTGTAAACTCGACCTTTTTTGAAAAAATATTCGCCCATCGCCATATCAATTAATCGGTTACACCTCCGATAAAAACGACGCTCCCGTAACCCATTAATTAACAAAGCCTTGCAAACTCAGGCCATTTCCTTGTCAATGAGCAAATTAGCGAAAATGAGAAAACCGCCCACCGCCCGTGAACTATGTACAGGATTAGCAAACTCGCAAGTAAAGGCCCAGAAGTTGCCTTCTGTTTCCCCGCCTTTGTTCTATTATACCCATTTGCCCGCCGATATTCAACACTTTTTTTCTTGCCGACCCCTTTTTCTTTTCCTTTCGCTCGTATCGCATACCGGCGGATGCGACCGTTGCAATAAAAAAGCCCCGCCGGAAGCGGGGCTTTGAATCAGGTATGTATTTCCATCACGATACCGTCTCGGCCGGCTTTCGCTTCAGATGCTTGATGATCTCCATCAGGATCAGAAGCACGATCACCAGCACCACTACCCATAAGACGATGGTGAAGTCCGTGCGCGTCTTGGTCAGTGTCACCCAGTTGCGGAGTTCCTGAACACGCTGAATGAACAGCGAAATACGGGCCATGACGGTATACCCGAACGATGATCCGAAACCGATCATCAGGGTGTAAATGCCGACCTTGGCCAATCCGCCGAACACTCCTTTGTGCTCTTTGGAGAAGAAGAAATAGAACAAGCTGCAGACGACGCCGATGATGATGATGATGTCGCACACGCCGACGAACCAATCACCCGAAAAATTGGGCGCCTTCATCGTATCGAACAGCTGCGAGTTGATGCGGTTCTTCATTTCCACCGGTATCGCCACGCCGGTGGCGATGCCGATATAGAAGGCGATCGGATAGCGCGATACCCAGCTCAGCTTCTTGGAAAACCGGAACCACATGAGCACGCCCAGGATGGCCGGGATGATATACCACCAGGAACCGTTCATGATGGGCGTGATCAGTTTCGGCATCAGGCCCGTGAAACAAAGGAGAATGACGAAATACCCGGCCGACACGCCGACCACCAGATGCTCGGCGATCTTATAGAACGGGTTGTCCTTGTACAAGAACGAGAACGTGCAGAGGGTCAGAATCGCTCCTAGAGTCGTCCACAGAAATTCAGTCCAGCTCATACGACCGACCCTCCTTTCCGACGGGAGATAAAGAAGCCGATATTGCCGAAGATGATGAAGAGGATGATGACGACATGCGCCGACACCTGCACCCGCATCGCCTCCGAGGCCGTCCCCGGCTTCTGGAACAGCTGTTCATATTCGGCCGCCCCCAGCATGCCGCCCATGAGGCCGATAATCTGCCCCGAGCGCAGATAGGGATAGTAATCGGCCGCCATTACCCCGGTGACCCCAAGGGCCACCTTGACCCCGTACCGGGCGTTGGCGTCGGCGATCCAGGCGTCGATGATATTGCCGGACCCCAGCTCGATAACCGCCTTGATCTGATCGTAATTCTGAATCGACTGCATGATGGGAATACTGTCCAGAATGGTGTTATAGTAATCCGACGGGAACGGGATGCGGTAATTTTCGCCCATGCTCAGAATGACGATGCTGTAGTAGGGCTTGTATCCCAGAAAGACGATATCCCGCCCGTATTTGATATCCTTTTTGTGCTGAACTTTCATCGTATCGATGATATCCAGCATCAGCTGCTCGGCCATGCCGGCGCCGTTTTGCGACAGCGTGGTCAGCACGATCTTGGCGTCCTTTTTCAGGGCGTGTTCCATGACGGCATAAGCCATCGGATGCAACTCCGCCAGAGCGTTGGGATCGTAATCGATCCCCACGTGAATGACATCGCCTGCCTTCAGGCTGTCGACGAATTCGTAGATCGACCGCACCTCGCGGGACACCCGCACCGGCATCCGGAATTCGGTCAGCAGCGTGGCAACGCACACAACCGCCAGCAACAGGAATATCCAGCGGCGGTCAAGCTTGCCCAATCTTTCGAACATATTCATTGCCGCCTCCTCAATCCCTGCCCATATAGCCGCGTTCAATGCCCAGAATTACCTTCAGGGCGGTTGCCACCATCCCCAGTCCGATCCCGATAATAATGGCCCGCTTGGCGGCCAGGTTGGGGACGTTCAAAATCCAGTCGGCCATCCGGGCCGTCGGTTCGCCCAGCGGCCCCAGAAACGGATTGAACCGCAGCATGACCACCAGCGCGCCCAAAAGCAGCACCGTGGCCAAGATCGACCTGGCCCGGAACGCCCGATAGGCGGCCGAGGCGATAAAAAACGCCAGCAGCGCGAACATGGTCGCCTGGATGGGAATCATGATGAAACTGAAAAAGTGCCGATACATGTACGATTCCAGCCCGCCCATGAACCACATGCCGAAGAAAATCATGCCGAACAATCCCGCCAGCGCGATGATCGCATACTGCCAGTTTTCCGACCGCCGTTGGATCTTGTCGTACGACACCCTGATAAACGACCAGATGCCCAGCGCCAGGGCGAAGATGCCGATGACGATCAACCAGTCGAGAGCATAGCGGTACAGGAACTGCGAGTAACTGTGAGGGACGAAGAACTGCAGGGCCATGAAGATGCCGCACACCAGCACGATAAACAGGGGTATTTCTTTACGCATAGCTTGTCCTCCTCCTCAATTGGTCACTCTAAAGAGTTCCACGAACCAGGTCCAGCCGAAGCAGGAGGCAATAATGCCGGCCAGGGCGCAGACGATGATGATCGCCTTGGCGTAATCCTGGGCCTTGAGCGACCCCATCAACAACGGCTCCCGGCCCAGATAGGCCGAGGCGGCATACAGTTCTTCGCCGATCAGCGTATAATCGCAGGCCACCACGAAGAAGGGAATCTGCGCGACCTCATCGGTCCCGGAAATCTGAATCGATCCGGCCAGGGCGCCCGTCTCCGCCAAAAGCAGCGATTCGGCGTAAAACTTCCCCAGATAGAGGTTGGTCGCCGGCAGTTCGCGCAACATGGTGCCGTTGACCGCCGCCACATAGGCGAACTGCGACTGGGTGACGAAATAGACCGAGTCTTCCTTGTAGGCGTCCGGCCGTCCGGCGTCATAATACGCCGTCTTGACCGTCTCCTGCGCCACCGTCATGACGATCGGGTCATAGCAGGGAACGATCAGCGACGTCTGGTACTCCGCTACTTTCTTGGCCACGCGCCCCAGAATCGTGAAGGAGGCGATCGTGGCGATATCGGCGGCGGTTCCCAGCCCCATGACATAGAGAATCGGCCGGCCCATCTCCGTGGCCCGCCCGATCGCTTCGTCGACCGCCTCAATGCCGGCCAGCGGCCGGATATACAGGTCGGCTTTCTTGCGCGCCCGCGAGATGAAGTACAGGGTCAGCGCCGTGAAGGTTATG
>JAQVRW010000195.1 GCA_028700875.1 Candidatus Zixiibacteriota bacterium
CTGAATCGATTCCAGATACGCTTCCCGATCCCGCTCCGTGACCGGATAGAGAATGAAGCGATCGAAGGCCTGTTTTCCGATTTCATGGGGATGGAGGATATCGATTTCCGGCCAAGCGCGGACGAATTTCCTCTGCAACGGTTCCAGCCGGGCATAGTCGGTCGGTATCCAGTTCTTCATGTTCGGCTGGAAAACGAGCACTTTCGGTTTCGGATCCATCCGCTCGATCCAGATCATCGGTTCGATGAGACCCTTATGGGGATAGGCCAATGTTGCCGGCGGCAGGAGAATCAGATTCGCGACAACGGCCATCCCGGCCGGAACGGTCAGTAACCATGCCGGTTTGAGAATATAACCTCGGGTTTGGTAACGATCCCATAGCGCCAGGACGCCGATGAGCAAACAAGCCGGAACGACCGGAATCATGAATCGCTCCTGTTGATTGCTGTGAAGCATATGGGCCGCTATGAAAAACGCGGTGCTGACAGCCAACAGCAGATGCCGTTTCCAGAATCCGGGCCGAAAGGCAAGCACGGCCGGAATCAGCGAAAAGGGCGGGATGAAGAACGCCAGAAGCACCAGCGGATACAAGAACGGAATGGTGTTGTAACGGGCGGTCAGGCCGGTGTTTATCCGCAGATTGTTGATGGTGGAGGCGGCAAACGCTCCGGAATAATAAAGATCGATGATTCCGGAAAGCAGGATCATCGCCGCGACCCCGGCCGAAAACCAAATCGCCGGTTTGATGCGACGCGTTTGATACCAGAGGACGAAGGGAATCGGCGCGACGGCGAAGGCCATCTGGAAACGGATCATCCAGGCCAGGCCGGAGAATACCGCCGCCCAACTCAGCCATTTGAACTGTTTGTCATTGAGGAAACGATACAGGAAATAGATCGCCACGATCCAGAATTCGCCGCCGACCATCTCGATGAGATTGCGCACCCCCAAAAACGGCAGGGCGAAATGCAATCCCGCCGCCAGCCCGCCATAAACCGCCCAAGACTGCCGCCGGGTGACTTGTTGGGTGATCCGATAGATCGCCCAGACAGGCAGCAGCGACAACAGAGCATGGATCAGCCGGATGACATACATCATCTTGTCCAGCCCGTTGATTCCAACCGCCTCGCAAGCCTTCATCGGGGCATAGAGCGACAATGCATAAAGCGGGAACCGGCCGACGTTGGCGGTCGATTCAGTCTTCCATCGCAGATGACCGTCATCCCCCCAAAGGCCGTTACAAACCCAATCATAGGAGACCGCGACGGTGTCGTAGTGGTCATCCGAATAGATGAACCCCTGAGAGAATATCCCCGCCGTGAGCCGCACCAACAGGGCGGCAATCAGGACGAACCGAAGCGGATGAGTTTTGATATACTGTTTCATATCCGACTATTTGACCAATACCTGATGGAAAGTGCCCCGAAATGGGTGTCAAGTCAAGTCAAAACGACCGGCGGTATTCAGGCTATTGGCGACGGGATTTGTCGGGGGAAATAAAAAAGACCGGGAACGTCATGGTCTGGTCACGGTGACACGAAGAATTTTCGTAGTGACCCAGGTTCTGACCGTCGTCCCGGCCCTGATATTATTATCGGCAAAAGGGCCGGGGAAGTTTAGAATAAATGATATTACATGAACCGGCATTTTCGACGGAAAAAGACGGCGCCAACAGGGAAAAGATACCGGAATTCACCTTCCGAATTAGCGCTTGCGTTTCTCCAATATTGGCATTATCTTTGTTTTATAAGGACATTACGAATTTTGCCTGGCATCATAGAAACCATTAGAGACTTGCACCATTGTCTGCCAAGGCAAACGGTTTTATTTGCCGCCGCTGCAGGACCACGCCGAGGGACGAGCGGTCGATACGATGAATTGGTATAGGGAGGGATATGTCGAATCACATACCGGGCTGGATACTTGATGCCGCCCGTGATATCGCCGCCAGTTGGGCCATGCACGACGGAAAGACTATAGAGGCGGCGGCGGCCGACATTGCGGGGCAAATCGCAACCCATCAACCGCCGAACTGCACCGGTTGTGACCGTGATAAGGAGTAATCGCCGGACATCGAAAAACCCCGCAAACCATAAAGGCTTACGGGGTTAGTAATTTATGCGGAAGGCGGGACTTGAACCCGCATGGATTGCTCCGCCACCCCCTCAAGATGGTGTGTCTACCAGTTCCACCACTTCCGCAATAAAGGAATCTTTATTTGCCGGAATCGGGCTTCTGTCCAGTCGCGGACTGGTTGAAAATATCCTCGGGGTTGGCAGTTTGGTCGCCCGCAGGCGCCGGCGCCTGCTGCTGAGTCGCCTGTTGCTGCTGCTGCCGGGCCATATCCTGCTGAGCGGCTTCGGTCACCGCCGATTTGACCTCGGTCGTGGCCGTGGCAGACCTCTGGCCGGTGGAAAGAAGTGACAGCCCCAAACAGGAAACCATAAAAACGACGGCCAACACGCTGGTGGACCTGGACAGAAACGACGCCGCTCCCCGGCCGCCGAACACGGCGCCACTGACTCCGCCGCCGCCGCCGAACGCACCGGCCAAACCTTCGCCTTTCGAAGACTGCAGTAGAACGACAATGATCAACGCCACGCAGATCATAATATGGATGATGAGCAGCAACGTAAACAAAACACGCCTCCGGGTTAAATCATCGCTTTCACAATCGCCACGAATTCGTCAGCCTTCAGACTGGCGCCTCCGACCAACGCCCCGTCGATATTCTCTTTCGCAAACAGACCTGCCGCGTTGGATCCTTTCACCGAGCCGCCGTACAGAATCGTGATTTCGGATGCCGTGGCCTCGTCGTATTGCCGAGCCAGAAGCCCTCGTATGAAACGATGAACTTCCTCGGCTTGTTCCGGCGTGGCCACTTGGCCGGTGCCTATCGCCCACACCGGCTCATAAGCGATCACGATCCGTCGTATCTCCTCGGCAGACAAACCATCGAGCAAACCATTGAACTGCCCCTCGATGACCGTCTCCATCTGCCCGGCCTGACGCTGCGTCAGGCTCTCGCCGACACACACGATCGGCGTCAACCCAACCGTTAAAGCCTTCCTGGTCTTGGCGTTGACCAGCTGGTCGGTCTCTGAAAAAAGAGTTCTTCGTTCAGAGTGTCCCAATATAACGTAGCTGCATCCGCTTGTCAACACCATTTCGGCGGACACCTCTCCGGTGAAAGCCCCGGAGTCCTCCTGATGCATATTCTGGGCGCCGACTTGTATCTCGCTGTCTTTCAGCGCCATAGAGACTTCCGTTAAAGCCGTAAATGGGGGGCAAATGACCATCACGGGATGCTCGATTTGGCCGACTTCTCTCTTGATCGCCGCCGCCAAAGCCACGGCCTCGACGATCGTTTTATTCATCTTCCAGTTGCCGGCAATTATTTTCCGTCTCACGGGCGCTCCTTACACGTTGACTTTGGCGTCGGTCAGAGCCGCTATTCCCGGCAGGACTTTCCCTTCCAGAAATTCCAGCGAGGCTCCGCCGCCGGTTGAAATATGCGTGATCCGGTCTTCCACGCCGGCCTTGGCCGCAGCGGCCGCCGAATCGCCACCGCCGATGATGGTCACGGCTCCATTATCAGTGGCCTTGGCCATCTGACCGGCCAGGCCCACCGTCCCGAGGGAAAACTTGTCGACTTCGAACACCCCCATCGGGCCGTTCCAGACGATGGTCTTGGACTTTTCCAACACGCGGGAAAATTGATCGAGCGTTTTCGGACCGATGTCGAGCCCTTTCATGTTGGCGGGGATGGCATCGACGCCGACGATCATGATCGGGGCGTCTTCCTTGATTTCCGCCGCGACGACGCAATCGACCGGAAGCATGAAGTTGACCTTCTTCTTGCCGACCTCGGTCAGAATCTGGCGCGCCAGTTCGACCTTGTCTTCCTCCAGAAGCGAGGTGCCGATTTCCTTGCCCATCGCCTTGAAGAAGGTGAAGGCCATCCCGCCGCCGATCAGCAGATTGTCGACCTTGTCGAGCAGGTTGTTGATGACGTCGATCTTGCCGGAGATCTTTGCCCCGCCCAGCACCGCGGTGAAGGGACGTTTGGGAGAAATCAGAGCCTGACCCAGGTATTTCAATTCCTTCTCGATCAAAAATCCGGCCACGGCTTTGTCGAAATATTTGGTCACACCTTCGGTCGAGGCATGGGCGCGATGGACGGTGCCGAAGGCATCGCTGACATACATATCGGCCAGCCCGGCCAGTTTGCGCGCGAATTCCGGATCGTTGGCTTCTTCTTCCTTGTGGAAGCGGAGATTCTCGAGAAGAAGGCACTGGCCGTCTTTCAAATCCTTCGCCTTTTGTTCGGCTTCCGGGCCGATACAATCGGTGGCGAACTTGACCGGCTTGCCCAGCAGGTCGGCCAGATGTTCGGCTACGGGGCGAAGGCTCATCGCGGGCACCGGTTTCCCCTTGGGCCGTCCCAAATGACTGCACAGAATCGCCCGGCCGCCGTCGGCGAGAATCTTCTTGATGGTCGGCAACGACGCCACGATGCGGGTATCATCGGTGATATGCCCGTGGTCGTCTAAGGGAACGTTGAAATCCACGCGCACCAGCACCCGCTTGCCCGCGCATGATATATCGCGAATACTCAGTTTGCTCATCTTTGATACTCCTGTCTGAGGCAATCCGAACAGGTCGGCCGGCGGAGATTACCCCCGCCGGCCGTCGGGAGGCTCTTTACATCATCTTCTTGACCATGTCGATCATGCGGCAGGAGAAGCCCCACTCGTTGTCATACCAGCTGAAGACCTTGGCGAAACGGCCGGAGGCCATGGTCAGCCCGGAATCGAACACCGACGAATGGGAATTGCCGATGACGTCTACGGAGACGATCGGGTCGGTGCAGTATTCCAGAATGCCTTTCAACGGGCCCTCGGCCGCCTTCTTGATGGCGGCGTTGATCGTCTCGGCCGTCACATCCTTCTCCAGGATGACCGCCAGATCGACCAGGGAGCCGTCGGGCGTAGGGACGCGGATGGCGCAGCCGTCCATCTTCCCCTTCAATTGGGGCAGGACTTCGGCGATCGCCTTGGCCGCGCCGGTCGTTGTCGGAATCATGGAGATACCGGCCGAACGGGCGCGCCGCAGATCTTTATGCGGAGCATCCAGTATCTTCTGATCGTTGGTGTAGGCGTGGATGGTGGTCATGAACGCTTTTTCGATGCCGAAGGTATCCACCAGCACTTTGACGACCGGCGCCAGGCAGTTGGTGGTGCAGGAACCGATGGAGATGACGTCATGTTTGGCCGGGTTGTAGTCGCCGTCGTTGACGCCCATGACGAAGGTGCCGTCGTGCTGTTTGGCCGGCGCCGAGATGAGAACCTTTTTGGCCCCGCCGGCGATATGTTTGCCGGCCGCTTCCTTGGTGGTGAACTTGCCAGTCGATTCGATGACGATCTGGGCGCCCAGTTTGCCCCACGGCAGTTTGCCCGGGTCCAATTCCGCCGTCACGGGAATCTTGTGCCCGTCGGCGATAAGATCGTTACCTTCGTACCCGACCTGTCCGGGGTATTTCCGGAATGTGGAATCATATTTCAACAGATGCGCCAGTGTCTTGGCGTCGGTGATGTCGTTGATCCCGACGACTTCGATCCCGCCGCGTTCCATGGCCGCCCGATACACCAGGCGTCCAATCCGGCCGAAGCCGTTGATTCCTATTTTTATAGTCATGGTCTCCTCCATGGTTCACTGTGCTGTTTTTTATTTTGAATGAAATACATCAACCCCACGGCCGCGGATGTTCCCGAATAGTCGGAAATCCCGGCCAGGTCGCTTCCGAACTTGATGGAATGGTACTTGCCGGAAAAAGTCAAACCCAGTTGGCGGGAAAGCGCGATATCCACGCCGGCCCCGACGACATACCCGAACGCGGTCTTCGATTCTTCAACGTAGTACGGATCGACGTAGTTGCCGTACGACAGGACGATATCGGTGTTTTCCTTGCCGACGATCAATCCCCCGCCCCCCAGCAGATACGGTTGGAAGCTCCGGTTGACGCCCAAAGGCGCCAGCTTGAGCTGCACC
>JAQVRW010000196.1 GCA_028700875.1 Candidatus Zixiibacteriota bacterium
GACCGACACGATCGACGTATCCGGCGGACCCAAAATCAGTTTCCCGGAAAAAAGTTATGACTTCGGTACCATAGCCCAGGGATCGAAAGTATCTCATACCTTTGTGGTACGAAACGCCGGGGATGCGCCATTGCGACTGATCAAGGCCGCGGGTTCGTGAGGCTGTACGGCGGCCGTGCTTACCAACACGGATATTCCCCCGGGCGGGGAAGGAAGTATAGAAGTCACGTTTGACAGCAGCCACAAGAAAGGCCAGCAGCAAAAAACGGTTACCGTCGAATCGAATGATCCTCGGAGTCCTCGAGCGACATTGAGCGTCTCCGCCCTCATTGATGTTGCTTTCGGTTTCGAAGAATACGTCCTGGATATGGGAACGTTTCGCAAGGGAGAGTCTGTTTCGAAATCGGTAACGCTGATCGCGAAAGATCCATCAATGATCGAGACGATTAAGCTTACATCTTCGTCACCGCATTTCACCGCCGAGTTGGTGAATAATCCCACGGCAGAGAAAGGACGTCTGACCGTCCAGGTTTCGGGAGCATGGGGTACGCCCGCCGGCCGCATTAATGCGACGATCACGGCTCGCACAAATGGCGGCTCCGTTTCGGAAGCCACATTGCCAATTAGAGCCAAGATGATCGGTAATTTCGACGTTTCGGCGGAGAGCGTCCAATTCCGTGTGGATACGCTGGGGAATGAATCGAAATCGATGACGCAAGTAATCAAATTTGTCAACACCGCGGACGACGCGAGGTATCATCTTTTGGAGTTCCAGGATGCGTATGGAAGGCTGGCGTGCCACATCGACACTCTGGTCGCCGACAAGGAGTATGAGGTGTCCCTGACTCCTCAGCCCGATGTTCTTCGCGCCAGGAGAAACGTGTCCGGAGTCGTCAAGATAACGACCGACGATAAAGAACAGCCGGTTATGACGGTGTCCTATGCCATCTATTTCGGCCGTGGATAATCATCCGTGGCCGATGATTCGATATCGAGAGAGCGACCTTTTCCGTGTTGATAAACCGTACCCGTCATATCCCCGACGGTTTCCGTGGTCATGTTCGTGGACGTGGGACTTATTGCGAGCCACGCAAATCGTTATCGGATGGGAAGTTGATTTTTCTGGGATTAAAATAGCGGAGCAGGGACTCGAACCCCGGACACGCGGATTATGATTCCGCTGCTCTAACCAACTGAGCTACTCCGCCATTTCCAAGCGGCTTAATTTACGCCATCCCACAGATTTGTCAAGCCCGAAGATTATTAAATGCCCCGCCATAAGAAAGTCTCCCCTTCCGCGACAAACACGGTTTTTCACCAGCTCGGCTTTTCGAGAGATCGCCGCCATCGACGCAGTATGGATGACGAAACGCGCCCGGAAATGCAATTCCCACTATCCCAAAGACCCAAATCGGACGGATCATTTCACCGAAGAACGAGCAAATGAACGGGCCTTTTTTAAACCAAGGAATCCCCAAAACCGCCAACCGTCATGGCAGATTTCAATTGTAAAACTGTCGCGTCTGAAATGGTTCTACCGGGAACAGACTCTCGATATCCCCTTGTCCGCTTCCAAAAATAAAAGGCGACTCAAACGAAGCCTGAATCCAAGGAAATCGAAGCCATTCGCCCGAAGGCGGGACACAAATTGACATACATTGACAACCGAACCGGGCCGAAAGAGGTAACCGACAAGCGCTAAATGGGTTGTCGGGGCAAAAATCTTCGACCGAGACGGCACGGATTCGGGGCTGGGGGTCAACTGATGATCGGACTTGACCGAAAAGTCTATAAAAGGTTATAATTTAACAAATTGCGGTCAACAGGGAAGCTGCGGGTTTCGAGTATAGGGATGACACAGGCCCGATTCATAATCAGGTGGGATGATATCTCCCCCTTTCAAGACGCCGAAAGGTTTCATCGCCTGACAGACCTCTTTGTACAATACCATATTCCGGTGGTGTTGGGGGTAATCCCGGATAACCAGGATCAGTCAATACGATTCGGTTCCGCCGACGAGAAAACCTTTGTAGATAAACTGAAGGAATTGGAAAAGGCTGGCTGGGAAATCGCCATGCACGGGTATCGACATATCAAACAGACCGAGGATGGGGGGATTCCGGCCTTGAACCGGGCTTCCGAATTCGCTGGGCGGCGATATGAGGATCAGGCGGCCGATTTGCGGCAGGGGAAAAAGCTGCTCGACGATTATGGTTTCGATCCGGTGACGTTTATAGCCCCCTGGCATTCGTACGACCAGTCTACGCTTCGGGCGCTGGTTGACTGCGGGTTCAAGGCGTTTTCCGACGGCTGGTCGCTATACCCGAAAATGACCGATGGGTTGCTGCAACTGCCGGTGATCTTCTGGTCGGTTCCCTCCCGCCTGAAGACGCTGGAACGGCTGGGAGGAGTCTACACCATCTGTCTTCATCCACATCTGGTCGGAGATGACGACCTGGTCCGGCTGGAGCGGTTTTTCCGCGATTATAGGCCGTCGGTCGTTACTGCCTCTTTTCTGGCATTGCAGGCGGAAGGCGCTTCCCGACGCAGCCTTCGCCAACGGGCATTGGAAGCTATATTTACACGGCTATACAGACGGCGGACGCAGGCATGAGCATCAAGACGAATGATATTATCATGCATAAACTGGGTGAATCGCTCGAGGTTATCCCGCTTGCCGACGGTGGCGAAGAATGGCTGGCCTATCTGGAAACCGATGTCGCCGCCGATATCTGCCATCATCCCGCCTGGGGAACGATATTCGCCGGAACATTCGGCCTGAAATCTCTCCTGCTCATCCATCGCGTCGCGGGAAAAATCGACGGCGGCGTGCCGTTGATCGTATTCGACCAACCGCTCACCGGCAAGGCCCTGATTTCGATGCCGTTTCTCAACTACGGCGGAATACTGGGACAAAGCGAATCGATCAGACATGACCTGGCATCCGGATGCCGGGAGTTGTTGAAACTGCATGGCGCCAATTACGTGGAACTGCGGCATACCGGAGTCGGGCTCGGCCCAAAAGCCGACAGTACCCGTGAAAACCGCATCACCTACCGGCTCAATATCAACCGTCCCGCCGACGACATCTTCAAATCGTTGCGAAAACAACTGCGGACCCGGCTCCGTCGCGCCGCCGAACAGGAACTGACTCATTACCGAGGAATCGAACGAATCGATGATTTTTACCGCCTGTTCGCCATGGCGATGAAAGAGCACGGCACGCCGGTGATGCCGAGGCGGTTTTTCGAGTTGGTGCTGAACCATCTGAACAAGCACGCCGAGATGATGATCGCTTACAAAGATAATCGTCCCGTCGGCGGCAAGCTGGTGTTGCGGTTCAAGGATCGGGCGACCATGACCTGGGGTTGTTATCCCGACCGATATAAACACCTTCTGGCCAATTACCATCTTACCTGGGAATTGATCCGTCAATGGGCCCAGGGACCGATTCATACGATAGACTTCGGGCGTTCGGCTCCGGGGTCCGGCGGTCATGATTATAAACTCAATTGGGGGCCCGAAGAAATACCAATCTTCGTGGATTACCTCGCCTCAGACCCGACGCGGATTCCAAACCTGAAGCCCGACAACGCCAAGTATAGGATGGCTATCGCCGTCTGGAAACGTCTTCCCATAGGGGTCACCAAATTGATCGGGCCGCGCCTGGCGAGGTATTTCGTCTGATGGGGATCGTGCTGAAAAGATACCCGCCGGTTGCCTCCGACCTTCCCCGAAGCGCTGTCGCCGCCGCCCGGAAATCCAAACAGCCAATCGATGATTGTCTCAAGGATGTCGCCCAATATCTGGGAGCGAGATACCTGTTTCCGGTCAATTCCGGACGAACGGCTCTATACCTGATTCTAAAGGCCTCTTTGGCCCCCGGCTCAAAAGTCATCCTGCCGGGATACACCTGCTATACGGTCGCAGCCGCGGTGGTCAAAGCCGGCATGGTTCCGGTTTTATCGGACAGCGATCCGGCCGATTTGGGATACGATCTCGACGCTCTTCGCAAAACTCTCCGGCAACATCCTGATGTCCGGGCGATCGTGGTTTGTCATCTATTCGGAATCGCGGTCAACCTGAACGAAATCAGGAAACTGGCCGGGACCGAGATTTTGATTATCGATGACGCTGCGCAGGGGTATGGACTTAAAAACGGAGATCGATTCCTAGGCCTCGGCGGTCACGCCGGATTCTTCTCATTCGGCCGAGGCAAGAACCTGTCGCTGGTCGGCGGCGGATTGTTGGCGACCAATAATGACTTTCTGGGAGAGAAAATCACTGCCCTATGCGAAACGGAACTCAGCCCGGCCGCATCGACCCGCAAAGAATGGTTTATGGCGCTGGCCTATAATCCTGCTACTCATCCGGTTTGGTTCAATATCCTCTCTCGCCTGCCGGGGGTCACTTTGGGAGTCAGTCGATTCAATCCGGAATTTGAGGTGGCCGAAGCATCGGCGTTCAAGGTCCGGCTGCTTCGAGAAGTCTATCGTTTGGCTGAGAAGGAAAACGAAAAACGCCTTCAGGTGGCGAAGAAATACCAGGGATTGTTGGAGGGGAATGTCCGCGTATCCATCCCCCGTTCGCGGATCGACGGCAACCCCGGGACGTTGCGATTTCCCGTCCTGGTGAAAGATCCGGGACAAAGAGAAAAGATTCTGCGCGAAGGCGTCGGGCGGGGGTGGGGACTTTCCGCGATGTACCCGACAGCGCTGAACGGCATCCCCCAGTTGCCGCAACCGGCTGATGACAAACTCACAGGGGCGGAGATGATCGCCCGGTCGATAATCACCCTCCCGACCCATAGATTCCTCCAGACGGCGAACGGGCCATCGCGCCTGGTCGAAAAAATCGCGGGGTTGTTTTGATGGATCCGGAAAAGATTCTGCATATCCGTTCGTCGTATTTTTACGGCGGCCCCGAAAGGCAAATTTCTTATCTGATTAAGGTCTTGGAGACGATGGGCGTCTCCTCGGCCGTGGCGACATTCGCCCCGCGCAGCGACCCGTCTCGCAACGCCTGTTTGGCGAAATTCGAGGCCCTCGGTATCCCCTGCCATCGAATCGAGATCAAGGGGTCATTCGATCGGTCGGCGCTGGACGCATTGGAAAAGATTATCCGTGAGAAAGGTTTCAATGTCGTGGTCGGGCATGACTACCGGGCGGATTATTTCGCGCTGGAGCTTCGTCGCCGGTTGGGAATACCGGCGTTCAGTTTCTCCCGAGGGTGGACGCGCAACAGCCTTCGGGTTCGAATATATGAATGGCTCGATATCCGGTTTCTGCGTCGGATGGACAGCGTCGTGGCGGTATCGCAGGCGAAATTCGATGAACTCCGGCGCAGAAAGATCAATCCGGCCCGGTTGATACATATCCCCAACAGTATCTTGACCGATGCCGTCGCCCCCCGCCGGAATCTGATTCGCAACCGGTACGGCATACCCCATGACGCCTTGCTTGTCGGCACCGCCGGGCGGCTATCGGCAGAAAAAAATCAGGAGGTTTTCATCCGGGCCGCCGTACAATTCCTGGAGAAGACTCCCGGCGGCAAGGGGTGGTTTATCATCGCCGGCGAGGGGAAGCGTCATCAGGAATTAGCCGAAAGTATCCCCGATAAGTATCGCGACCGGATCATCCTCGCCGGATGGATCGAAGACAACGACGCCTTCTATGCCGATCTGGATCTGTTCGTGCTGACCTCCCTCATGGAGGGTTTCCCCAACGTGCTGCTCGAGGCGGGGAAATACGGCGTTCCGGTCATCACCACTCCGGCCGGCGGGGCCAAGGATATTGTCGAGGACGGCGTCTCCGGGATATTAATGCCGTTCGGGGACGCGGCCGGGTTGACCCAAAAGTTGCAGCTTTTACTCGGGGATGACGATCTTCGCCGGTCTTTGGGCGAGACACTACGGAAGGTCACTCGGGAACGATATAATGCGGAAATCAACGCCGGACGATTTCTGGCGTTCGTCCGCGGAGTGTCCGAGAATGCCGAGGAAGGTGCCCGTCAGGGCCGCGGCCACCTTTTCGCCCACCGCCTC
>JAQVRW010000197.1 GCA_028700875.1 Candidatus Zixiibacteriota bacterium
ATCTACCCCTCCCAATTATGCGTTTGTTTCTACACTGACGATGTCCCACCATACCGTAGGGGCGAGCGGGTGCTCGCCCGAAATCAATATGCCATGAGGAAATCATCGCCTTTAGCCGCAACGTTTCGTGCGCGGCTGTGCGCCCGGTAACCCTAATTCTGATATTCCAAATTGGCATATCAAATGTTTAAATTCATCGATGCGAAATGCCCGGACGGCGGATGCCCATGTCCGCCGCCCGGATGGCTGACGGGGCGGGAAACCCGATCCCTACTTATGCTCGAACTTCGGCGGGCGCTTCTCCAAAAACGCCTTCAACCCCTCTTTGGCGTCGGCAAAACCGAAATTGGTCGCGAAACTGTTCTTCTCCATCGCGATGGCATTACCCAGATGCGCGTTCACCCCGCGATTGATCAATTCCTTCGCCAGCCGAATCGACGGCTCGCTCTTGGAAGCGATCTTCTTGGCCATCTCGACCGCCTTGGCCATCAGTTCCTCGGCCGGATAGACTTCATCCACCAAGCCGATTCGGTGCGCCTCCTCTGCGCCGATCAAATCGCCGGTCAAGACCAATTCCTTGGCCTTCCCCTTGCCCACCAGCCGCACCAGCCGCTGTGTGCCGCCGTAGCCGGGGATGATGCCCAGATTCACTTCCGGTTGGCCCAACTTGGCCTTGTCGGAGGCCAGACGGATATCGCAGGCCATGGCCAGTTCGCATCCGCCGCCGAGGGCGAAACCGTTGACCGCGGCGATCACCGGGACGGGGAAATTCTCGATGGTATGCATCAGGTACTGGCCGATTTCCGCCAGACGCGCCGCGCCCGGGACGTCTAGCACCGACAGCTCGCCGATATCCGCCCCGGCCACGAACGCCTTGCCCGCGCCGGTCATCACCACGCAGCGGAAATCGCGTTTCATCCAATGGGCCGAGAAGAAATCATGCAGTTCCGAAATCACCTCGGCGTTGAGCGCATTGAGCGCCTTTTCGCGGTTGATCGTCACCACCGCGACATTGTCTTCGATCTTTACCAGCAGGTTCTTGAATTCCATGTCATCCTCGCCTTATTTCTTGGTGTAATCGTAGAAGCCGCGCCCGGATTTCTTGCCCAGGTACCCGGCGTTGACCATGCGCCGCAGAAGCGGCGGGGCGGCGTAATGATGATCCTTGTATTCGTCGAACATGATGTCGGCGATATGCAGCATCGTGTCCAGGCCAATAAAATCATTGAGCGCCAACGGCCCCATCGGATGGCCGCACCCCAGCATCATGCCGTTGTCGATATCCTCGCGGGTGGCGCCGCCGCTTTCCAGCATCCGGATGGCGTCCAGCAGATAGGGAATCAACAGGGCGTTGACGATGAATCCCGGCTGGTCTTTGGCCGCCACGACCGTCTTGCCGCAGGCCTCGGCGAATGCCTTCGCTTCGGCGATGGTGGAATCCGATGTGTCCAGCGTGCGCACCAGTTCGCACAGTTTCATCATGTTGACCGGATTGAAAAAGTGCAGCCCGCAGAACTTGTCGCGGCGTTTGGTGACCGCGGCCATGTCGCCGATCGACAGCGACGAGGTATTGGAGGCGAAGATCGTTTCCGGCTTGCAAATGCCGTCGAGCGCCCGGAAAGTCTTGATCTTCTCCTCCATCTGCTCGATCACCGCCTCGACCACCAGGTCGCAGTCGGCCAAATCGGTCATTGTGGTCGTGCCGATGAGATTCCCCATTGTCTTTTTCTTGAGCGCCTCGTCGGCCTTCCCTTTCTCGATCGCCTTGTCGATATTTTTCTCGATCCGGGCGAATCCCTTTTTCCAGAGATCATCGCTGACTTCGCAGGCGATAACCGCAAAACCGGCCTGAGCGGCAACCTGAGCGATACCGCTGCCCATCTGGCCGCATCCGACAATACCTAACTTTTTAATCATGGCAGACTCCTTGTATGTTGAGCCATATTCGGCTTTTAATTGCCATCGCGGAGAGTCTGGATAGAAATTTTAAGTTAGCGAAAACAGCGGATAAGTCAATACCGGGAAGGGAAAAAGGCGTCTCGACCGGTGGTTGGGTCGCGTCGTTTTCGCCACGAAATTTGTAGGTCAGGCGCCTTGGCGCCTGACGTTTGGGTTATTCGTCAGGCCGCAAGCGGCCTCACCTACGATTCACTTCGGCCGCTGGCACCGGGGGCAGAAATGGGCCGACCGGCCGCCGATCGTCTTGCGGATGATCGCCGCGCCGCATCGGGGGCACGGCTCTCCCTCACGGCCATAGACCCGCAGGTATTTCTGGAACCCTCCCGGTTCGCCGTTGAGACCGATGAACGTGTCCACCGAGGTTCCCATCAACCGAATCGCCCGGCGCAGGATCGTCTGGATATGGCCGTGAAGCTCCTGCGCCTTGGCCAGCGATATCGAGGCGGTCGACCGGCGGGGATGAATCCGGGCCAGGTACAGCGACTCATCGGCATAGATATTCCCGACACCGGCCAAAAATGTCTGATCCAATAGCGCCGGTTTGATCATCCGGTTGCGTGCGCGCAATCGTCGGGCAAACTCATCCGCCGTAATTTCCAATGGCTCCGGCCCGAGTTCGGCCAATCCTTTTTGGCTCATGATGTTTTCCGTAGGATACAGCCGCAGCCTTCCGAAACGACGGTAATCGTTAAAGCGCAGAGTATTCGATTGCCCCTGAAAACGAAAGACAACATGATCGTGTTTGGTCGCCGGAACATCCACCGGCAGGAAATTGAAATGCCCCGTCATCTTGAGATGCACCCAGAGGGTATAGCCGGTAGACAGATGGATGAGGATATTTTTCCCGCGACGGGCGACGTCGTTTATAACTGCCCCTTTAAAAAGCGAGGCGAACTTCTTGTGCTGGGGATACACCGAGGCGGTTTCCCGTACCGTGACCCGTTCGATTGTCAGGCCGCTGATTGTCCGTTTCAGGCCGCGGACGACGGTTTCCACTTCCGGGAGTTCAGGCATACGGAGTCATGCCGCTCATGTCGCCTGCGGTGGATGCTTGGCCCGGTAATCCTTAATCGCCTCCCGAAGAGCATCGAGCGCCAGGTTGGAACAATGCATCTTGATCGGCGGCAATCCCCCCAAGCCGTCGGACACATCCTGCCGGGAAAATTTGGCCGCCTCCTCCAGCGTCTTCCCTTTGACCAGTTCGGTGGTAAAGGAGCTGGATGCGATCGCCGCGCCGCAGCCGAACGTCTTGAACCGAATGTCGGTGATGACGTCGTCCTTCACCCGGATATATATCGTCATGATATCCCCGCAAGCCGGATTGCCGACCGTCCCCACCCCGTCGGGATCCTTCATCTCCCCGGCGTTGCGCGGATTGCGAAAATGATCCATGATCGTTTCGTTGTACATCTGCCGCTCCCGAAGCTGTCCGGCCGGTTGCGCAATGCCGCCGCCGGTTGTCGGCTTCTGTCCTTTCCTCTATCGCATCATCATCCAGCCGAAAGAGGCCGGGTTGTAATCCAAGGGCGCCTGCCATTCGCCGGCGACATCGTACCGGGGTTGTTTCCGCCGGAAATTCAAACCCCATGTCGCGCCCGGTTTGCCGATAACGCCGAATTGTTTCAACGGCACCGCCGCCTCGACCGTCCAGTAGCCTTCGCCCCGGCTGGTTTTTACATGATACGTCCCATTCCATTTTCGGTCGCCGCTGTACCAGCCGTCTTCGCCGGGAGTCAGCTTTTGATCGGACGACGTCCCGATGGTATTGAAATAGATCTGATAGGCGACCGCCTTGGCCGTATCCGGTTGCAAAAAGAAACCGATACAATCTTCGCTGCTCACCGTGCCGTCATGTTCGGTGATCGTCGTCCGCAACGAATCTATCGCCCGATCATAACAGCGCGCGGCGAGGTACAGATAATTCTTGTCATAAGCGAAATAAAACTCCACCGGGTCGGTTTTGGCCGGTTCGCCGTCGGAATCGAATAATGTGGTGGCCGGTGCAGACCAGACCGCCTCGTCGAGATCACCATCAATTTCCGGTTTGGTCGCCGCTTTCATGCAGACCGCCTGACGGGCAAACAAAAGCGGGGTCTCTATCGGTATCGATTTGCCCGAAGTAAGGGGAAAGCCGATCATCACCTTCGGCACGGGGTACATGTTTCCAGCACACGACGCCGTGAAGGCAAACGACGCCGTCCCCTCCGGCGGGATATCGACCACTTGAAAAGACGGCCGTATGGTCCAATTGGCGACAGAATTCAATCTCAGCGTATCGCGCATCGTTTGCGCGGAGTAGTTGTGCACGGTCACCGTGAACGGCTGGTCGACTGCCGACAGGTTCTGATCAAGCGGCACTTTCCCGCAGACCAGTCCCATATTTTTCATCTTCTCCACCAGGAGTTCCTGCTGCACCGATACCTCATCCCACGGGAGCACCGACCCCAGCCTGATCGGGGCGATTGTCATCTCAGAGCCATCTACCGTCACCCAGCAGAAATGGTATTGCAGGCCGGACGGTCCGGGCTCAACCTCGCCGCCGGAGCTTCCCACGCTGGTGTATTTGATACCGTCGAATGTTCCGGAAAAATACTCATGAAAATGCCCGGTGAAAACGCCGTCGACGCCAAAGGCTTTGAACAGCGTATGCAGCGTATCCGGCTTTCCCAGAGCGGTGGAGGCGTACCAGAACGGCTTATGCATGAACACCAACGTCGTCGCCGCGTCGCGGTTTTTCTGCAGATCGCCCGCCAACCATTTTAGCTCTTCATCCGGCAAATCCGCGCTCTTTTCCCAGATCGTGTTGTCCAAAACGATAAAATGGATGGTCCGGTAATCGAACGAGTACCAGGCCGGGCCGATCTCCCGATCAAAAATCCTGCGTTCCACCGCATTGAGACGGTCATGGTTGCCGGGAGTCAGATGAAACGGAACCTTGATATCGGCGATAAGCGTTTTATATTCCCGCCACTCCGCGTTCAATTCCGTCGTGTCCTCGGTGTATCCCTCGATATGGTCCCCGACAGTGATCATCAGTTCCGGCCGCAGGCGCCCGGCCTCCGCCAGGATTTGTTCATACACGCCGGCGACATGTACCTCGGTGCGGTCGCCGATAACGGCGAACCTGACCGCCGTGGCCTCATCGGCCCGCGATATCGACGGCCCGATCACCCAGATCGCCAATCCGATCAGCAACGCCGCCCGGACCGCTTTCATATACCGTCTCATATTGCCCTCATTATATATACAATGGCAAAGCCGCGCAACCCCTCGCCGTACAAATTTATCCATGAAGTACGAATATACACGATTTCGGGCTTTATTCAAGACGGAAGATGCGGGAAAAAGCTTCCCCGACCCCTTCGGGCCGGGGAAACGCAAGAGAATGTTATGCTTGCGGTTTGGCCGGATCGGCGCCGGGTTTGGTCCCCGGACGGCCTTCGCCCGTATGCTCCCCGAATCCCTTGCCGGATGCAACCGTTTCGATAGCCGCCGCCAGCGACCCCAGCATCTTGGACGCCTCGATCGGCAGGAAAATCTTGGTCGCCTTGCCGTCGGCGATCTTGGGCAGCGCTTCCAGATATTTCAACATGATGACATCTTCGGTGGCCCGGCCGTCGTGGATGGCCCCGAACACGTTCATGATCGCGCCCGCCTCGCCCTCGGCCACGGCGACCTGACGATACTTCTCGGCGTCTGCCACCCGTTTGATCGCCTCGGCTTTGCCCTCGGCGTCCAATATCGCAGCCTGCTTGCTCCCCTCGGCTTTAAGAATGGCCGCCTGCTTGAACCCTTCGGCTTCCAGGATATTGGCCCGTTTCAACCGCTCCGCCTTCATCTGCTGGCTCATGGCGTCTGTGATGTCCTGCGGCGGGTCGATCCGCTGCAATTCGACGCGATTGACCCGCGCGCCCCATTTATCGGTTGCATTATCGAGCACGTCGCGCAACTGGGCATTGATGCTGTCGCGGGAGGTCAGCGATTGATCCAGTTCCATATCGCCGATGATGTTACGCAGGTTGGTCTGGGCCAGCTTGGTCGCCGCCATGATGTAGTTGGATATTTCGTACCGCGATTTGACCG
>JAQVRW010000198.1 GCA_028700875.1 Candidatus Zixiibacteriota bacterium
TGTGCTCTTCCGATCTGTACATCCTCGATTAGCAAATGCTTATATCTATTTCCCAAGTCGGCGGAAATTGGGCTCATGTACCCCCCAGAATTCTTTAAGTCGCCGCGATGAAAGCGTCGCGAAATTCCTGCACCGTTCGAAAAGGCAAGAAGAATACTTCAACCCGCAGTGTCTTGCGCTCAAAGCTGTCAAACCGAGTATTAATTAGGTCACGGAGTCTTATTGTATCTGCTTGCAGGCGAGCAGTTAGGTCAGCAGTCAATTCTGCAACTGTTGTTCCCACCAAAGTGTTATAATCCCGCCAATCATAGCCGATTAAACACGCGTGGTTAATTCGAAAATCCGTGGCTGGCGTACTTCTATCAACAAAGTTGAGGATCTGTTGGGCTATTGGCACATCAATCCATTTGAAATGGCTTGTAATCAAGCCGACCTCGTGCTCAAGCAATCCATCAGCATGAAATTTCCCAACGCTTTCAAATGCATGGCTCAATGCAGATGACAACGATTGTTCTAGCTTAGATTCCCCAAAGTACACGTCAAGTATACGATCGGCCTCATGCCACTTCATGTGAATCCCATCAGAACCCTTAATCTCATCCTGCGGGTTCGTCTTAAGATTCATTTTAGCTACCATTTGCGGAGCCCCAAGAATACATTCGCACAGAAGATAGAGCAGTATCTCACCAGCTTCGCCACTTGTTGCACGTCTTGTAAGCAGCGCACGCGCCTCTCTGTGTAGTTTACCCCACTCAACGCTGGTGTGGGGGGTACCACGTCTCCTCGCAGAAAAACAATACTCTACTAAATGATCTGCTAATGCATTGGCCAATTCTTGAAACTTTGGCACACAATTTCCATCCAATTTGAGGTGGTTGAAGCGAATAGTGGCAGTGGGGTCGCTGCGATTTACCACTAGATCTAATGATTCGACACATGCATCAAAGCGACTGCGAGCAGCGGTCAAATACTGCCCTAGATTAAGTTGGTTAATCGTACTGTGCCCTACCATCTCAATACTTCTGCACAAGATTCCTTGTTTAAGAACATATTACAACTAAATATTCGAAGTCAACAAAATAAATGCCCAATATGGTTATCGGGACCGGTGGCCCACCGCAACAAGTTGCGGTGGGTTCCCGCTTTTCCTGTCCCCATCGCCTACAAAATCAACACCGGATTGATGGTGATTACGGATCGATCCCCTTTATTAGATGAAACCATCAGGCTCTATAGGTATGCGTATGAATGATGGCCGGAAATCGACCGAATCGCACGCCCAAAAGGTAGCTATCGGATGTGATGGAACGGCGAAAAACACGAAAAATAACAAAGCAAACCCATTTCCCCGTAGTCCCATCCGCCCCATGCGATTGCAGAGAAATATCGCGTCTTTTCACCCGCGAATCAGTAGAAGAATGCCATCGATTTCGCAAAAAGAGGAAGCCTGTGGGTCGGTGTTCCTAATCCCAAGCCGCCGTGGCGGCCGGGACGAGAAACCCGACAGCAGCCTATAGGAGATGATCGGGGGTTAGAATCTGTCGACGGTGAATTTGTAGATCTCGGCGCGGGGGTTTTGATAGATATGTTTCGGCAGGCCGGCTTTCAGGCAGGTTTGCTCCAGAAACGCCGTGCGGTCCCAACCGAATTCGCTCGCCACCTGCGGCAACAACAACCCGGAATGCAGATCGAGCTTGATCATGAGGCCATCGCGGCCGACCACGATATCGTTGACATCATCGACCTTCACCAGCGGCGACAAGACCGAGATTTCGAACTCCAGGTCCGGCAGCTCCCGCTCGGTGACATGATTGAACCGGGGATCATCGAAGGCAGCCGCCTGAGCCATCTCGGCCACGGCCTCGAACAGCCGTTTCTTGGCGGTCACCAGGCCGATACACCCGCGCAACGATCCGCGCAGGGTCAGGGTGACGAAGACGCCCCGTTTTTCCTCGAGACGCGGCGTGGGGGCGGATGGGACAGTCAACCGTTTTCCGGTCACGCCGGCTTCCACCGCCTGATGGGCCAGGTCGCGCAAGAACAGCTTTTCTTCCTCGGTGTACCCCTCCGGTTTCTTTTTCATCGGCGACCCGACCACGGGCGCCGGTTTGGGAATCTCTTTCTTGCCGATCACGACCGCCGACAGGTACCCGACGACTTCGGAGAAATCGCCGGTGGCTTTCGCGGAAGTATCATAGCTGATGATCTCGACATTCTGCCCGCCCAGCCGCCTTGTAGCGTCGACCACCGCCGCAATCGGCCCGATCCCGCAGGCCTCGGACCCGCCGGAGGTGACGACCTCGATCATCCGGTCGGTGTCATAGGCGGCGAGGGCGTTTTCGAAGCGCTTGTCCATCTGCCGGGCTTCTTTATCGGGATGAAAATGGGACAGGTCGGAGGAGGCCACCAGCAGGGTGTTGGTTCCTTTGAGAGTGGCAGACAAGACTTCGGAGGCCGCCCGAATTGTCGATTCCTCCTGATCCCCCATGATCATCGCCACGAGCCGGAACTTGCCCAACACGATCTGCAAAAACGGGAGTTGGACTTCCAGCGAGTGCTCTCCCCGGCCGCCGGAACCGGCATGGCCGACCGTGGAGGCATAGACCGCCGGGTGCTTGCCCGACATGGCCGCCGACAGCTTGCGATCGATGTCGATCGGCCCCAGGGGGGTTTCGTAGGCGTCGCCCGAATAGACCGATACCCCCTTGAAAAAGCCATGCATCGGGGCGATCACGACGACGGAGTCATACTGTTCTCCCTCGATTTGCTTGTAGGCATTGGCCGCGACCTGCCCGGAATAGATATACCCGGCATGCGGGGCGATGATCGCCCGCACGGGGCCGGGGAAAATCCGCCGTTCGGTGTTGGCGAACAGTTCCGCCAGTTGTTTGGCCAGCGCCGCCGGGGCAGCGGGATAAAACGTCCCGGCCACCATGGCGCGGCGAATCTCCTGATGTGATCTGCCGTTATTCATGATCGTGCCGCAATGTATGGTATCGGCGGTCGAAAGTCAATTATCGGCCGGTGCCCGGGCATAAATATATGGAAAATGGGCGGATAGGGGCCGGATTGAAGATTATTATATCGAGGTACTTGACAAATAGGGTGCGGGGATGTAAACTTGAGGTCTGGACGCGGGGTGGAGTCCGCCGCAGGCGGAGTAGCTCGTCGGGCTCATCGATAAACGACCGCCAATCTCGAGCGTCGGGCACTAATAGAATCATCGATAACATTAAGTTGAATTGACAATATCGCGTCATTGACGGATATGTATACGGTATATGTTCTTCGGTCCCATCGCGGTCTGCGTTACATCGGGCATACATCGAATCTTGATCAACGCCTCAGAGAACACAATTCGGGAACCTGCAAGACAACCAAAGTCGACACGGGTTGGGTGGTCGTATATCAAGAGACCTTTGGGAGCCGTAGTGAGGCGATGAAACGCGAGAAATGGTTGAAGTCGGGGGCCGGAAGGGAATTTCTGAGAGCCCGAGAGGCCACGTCCATAGACTTATCCCGGCAGAAAGATCAGTAGGTTTTTATCTTTTCGGGCCTTGACAAATGAAGGGCGGGAATATAAACTTGAGGTCTGGACGCGGGGTGGAGCAGTCTGGTAGCTCGTCGGGCTCATAACCCGAAGGTCGCCGGTTCAAATCCGGCCCCCGCCACCAAAAAGGCGCCGTATCCATTACTCGACGATATCGGAATCGCGCACGGATGGTTCATCTTCGTTGACGGATCCTTGGTTTTGCATTTCCTCATCAATACCAAGTAATCCTTGAAAACCTCCGAACAATATCTGTAATCAAACCGCCACCATCACAAAAGCCTCCGTACCAGACGGCCGCATTGACGCCGGTGAAGCGAGACGAATCCTGTCCAAATCGGCCCGTGTTTCGCGTTATATCGCCGCGAAAGCCGCCCTCCATTACGTATAATCTTGACAGGGTTCATGCAATGCGGGGCGATTTGCGATGACCATTTTCGCCTGAAAAATAAAAAGGAGGAACTCAATGCGCAGGAGCATAGCATTGATGGTCGCCGTTTGTATTATGGCGACCGCCTTTGTCGGCGCGCAGGGGATGAAGGGAAAAACCAGTATCGGAGTCCGTGCGCCGTTCCTGATGCCGCTCAAGCGCGGCGTCCATTTCGACGGCTTGGGGTATAAGAACCAACCTTTCATGATGGGTTGGGACTTCGCCGGGGAAGTCAAACACGCCTTCAGCGATCATATCAAACTCGGTCTGACCGCAGGATATACCTCGACCTACGACGATTCCACCGGCCGCAACCACCGAAATCTGTATATCAACAACGACAATCATGCCTTCTCCAAATTGACCGGCGTGCTGGTGGGCGTGATCGGCGAATATTACTACAGCACCGAGTGGCGATTCCAACCATACCTTCTGGCCGGGGTCGGGATCGACTTCTGGAAACTGGAACCACTGGTCGGCAGCGAGTCATATAAGAGCACCGACATCAATGCCAAGATAGGAACCGGCCTGTTTATCCCGCTGTCCGAACAACTGGCGATCGACGTCCAGGGCAAAGCCAGTTTCGAATTCAACAATCTTTCCACCGATCTGCCTGTCGGCTTCTATGGCCCCGGGGATTGGTCCAAGTATAGTGACCGGCCATTCCTGGGGTATTTCGAGCCGTCCATAGGGCTGTCATATAGCTTCGGCGGGGCAGTCGACTCCGACCACGACGGCGTGTCCGACAGCCGCGACGATTGTCCCGGGACCCCCGTGGGGGCCAAAGTCGACAAGAAAGGATGTCCCATCGACGACGACGGCGACGGAGTTCCCAATGGGCTGGACAAGTGCCCCGACACGCCGAAAGGCGCCACGGTCGACAAGGACGGCTGCCCGATGGATACCGACAAGGACGGTGTCTATGACGGCCTCGACAAATGTCCCGGCACGCCCGCCGGAATGAAAGTCGACACCTATGGCTGCCCGCCCGACAGCGACGGCGACGGCGTGACCGATGATCTGGATAAATGTCCCGACACGCCGAAAGGCGCCACGGTCGACAAGGACGGCTGTCCGCTCGATTCCGACAAGGACGGCGTTTATGACGGCCTCGACAAGTGTCCCGGCACACCGGCCGGTTTACAGGTCGACAAGTTCGGATGTCCCTATGACGCCGACCAGGATGGCGTGGCCGACAGCCTTGACAAGTGTCTGGGGACGCCCAAGGGAATCAAGGTCGACGCCACCGGTTGCCCGTTCGAGAAGCGGGTTACCGAGAAGATCACCCTGCATATCAACTACGCCAGCAATTCCTATGAGCCGGATGCTCAGGCCAAGAAAGACCTGGATGCGATCGCTCCGAGGATTTACGCCTATCCCGACACCAAGGTGGAAATCCGGGGCTTCACCGACGACCAGGGTACCGAAGAGCATAATCTGACCCTGTCGCAGAATCGGGCCAACGGGGTCATGGAATACCTCAAGTCGAAGGGTGTCCCGGCCAATCAGATGGTCGCCAAGGGATATGGCGAGGACCCGAAATATTTTGTGGGCAATAACACGACGGCCGAGGGTCGTCGCGCAAATCGTCGCGTGGAAATCGAATCGATCACGAAGTAAGACCGAACGGTATTCCTTGAGTTGCGGCGTCAGGAATTCGTTCCTGGCGCCGTTTAATTTTGCCCCTCCCCCCGTCCCCCCTTTCCCGGCGGTGAGGGGTTGAATCGATGGCATTCCTCTACTGATTTGCGCGCGAAAAGCCGCATCTATTCGTTGGAATAGTATGGATGGCATGAGGTTGCCGGGAAATGGTTTCGATTCGTTATTTTTGATGTTTTTGGTCATACTGTCATGCCAATTTAGTAGGTACATAGGGGGATGTCGGGTTTCTCGCCCCGGCCGCCGTGGCGGCTTGGGACTCGGAACACCGACCTACTGTCTGACGCCGATACGGCTGTGTCGGGTACGGGCAGGAAAGGGTTCCTGCCCGCGCTGTACAATCGCCGGACATGGCGGACGCACGTATAGACGCTGTTTG
>JAQVRW010000199.1 GCA_028700875.1 Candidatus Zixiibacteriota bacterium
GGGTTGAGAAAAAGAAGATAACGCCCCCCGGCCGCCTCCGCGCCGAGATTGCAGGCGGCGGCAAAACCAAGCCGTTTCGGCGTCTCCACCCGTCGGAAGTCCAACCCGGCCGGGATCGGAAAGGCCGGTGCCTCTCCCCTCGCCGGGTTGTCGACGAGGACAACCTCGTATCGGTCCGCCGGGGCGCCGACGGCCAACGCGGCCAGGCAATCACCGAGAACCGTTTCGGAATAATGATTGACGATGATGACGGTCAGCGCGATATCCGTACTCACGGGGGGGCGGGACGACATCACAACTTTCCCAAAAGGGCGGCCAGACGCAACCACCAGACCATCCAGATCGCCTCGCGGACGATCTTCTTGGACATCTTGGAGGTCCCCTGGCGACGATCGGTGAAGACGATCGGGATTTCCTTAACCCGGAACTTGCGCACCCACGCCCGCATGGTCATCTCGATCTGGAAAGTGTAGCCGTTGGATTTGACCTTGTCCAAATCTATTGCTGCCAGCACCTCGCGTCGGAAACACTTGAAACCGCCGGTGGCATCACGGATCGGCAGGCCGGTGACGATCCGGGAATACACATTGGCGAAATAGGACAGCAACAACCGCGACATGGGCCAGTTGATGACGTTGACGCCGCAGATGTACCGCGAACCCAGCACCAAATCATTGTCTTCGATCGCCGTCAGGAAATCCGGGAGATAATCGGGACTATGGGAAAAATCGGCATCCATCTCGAAGACGTAGTCGAATCCCTGGGCTATCGCCCACTTGAAGCCATGAATGTAGGCGGTCCCCAACCCGGCCTTGCCCGGCCGATGAAGGACGAATATCCGGGGATTGGCCACCGCAATGCGGTCGGCGATGTCGCCGGTGCCGTCGGGGGAATTGTCATCGACGATTAAAACATGAATCCGGTCGTCTTTGGTTAAAACGGCCGCGACGATGGATTCAATATTTTCCCGTTCGTTATACGTGGGAAAAATGATGAGGGCGCGTTTGTTGTCGGTCGTCATATCATATCACCGTTAACGATCATCTGTTTTGCGGCGGGGCATGATGTACCACCCGGCCACGACTATCACAAAGAGAAGGCCGCCCAAGGTCAGCATCTTCCCCGTTTTATGCGTACTCGAAAGATAGCGGAATTCCACCGTATGCCGTCCGGCGGGAAGAACGATCCCCCGGAAAGAGCTGTTGGCTTGCAGGACCCCGACCGGTCGGCCATCGACAAACCCCTTCCAGGCCGGATACCAGTTGTCGGCCAGCACGAGGATACCGTCGGCCGTTGAATTCGTCGCCAGCGAAATGTAATCGTTCTCATATTTATCTATCTTGACGGTATCGGCGGCGTAGACCGCGCTGTCGGTTTGCGCCGCGATGCCCGGATCGGTCGCCAGCGCGACATGAGAATGAGGATTGAACCTCGACGATAGAATCATGGCATCGCGTTTATCCTCATCCGGCTCGACTACCCATTGATGGACGATATAGGCGCGGTCGTTGGCCAGCGGATTTTCAAAAACCTGGAAACTCTGCAGCCGTTTGGCTTCTTTGAATCCCAAGGAGGCCAGCTGCTCCCCTTTCAACCGCGAAGCGGGCGATAGCAGCAGATAGCGAGTATTGGTCATGCTCCAGAGATTGAGGTTAATCTCGTTTTTCATCGACGTACCGCCCAGCAGCTTTTGATACCAACGCGGTTGGTTGCCATGGTGGGAGGTCATCTCCTCGATCCCGAACATCGGCAGGTAGTTGGTCGGCAAATACCCCTTGTCGAGATTCAGCACTCGGAATTTCCCCGGCAACGACTTGAAATACTGCACCAGGGGAGTCGATGAGAAGGCCGTCTTCTGATCGTACGTGTTGATGAACTTCAGATCGAACCTGTATGAATCGACCAGAGCGACGGCGATCACCAGCCACAGAATCATGACTCCGGCTTTCTTACGGCTATATAGCCAGACCGCCGCGGCGGCGATAGCCAAGAACAGGAAGGTTTTCCAGAAACCGGCGGTGATCGCCCCGAGGTGGCTATTCAAAATCGCATTCTGCTGCGGCTGGATCCTCGAATAGAAGATCGACTTGTACAATCCGGCGGCACCATCGGGCGCGGAAGCGAAGAACAACGCTCCGATCAAAACTAAAGCCGGCAGGGCAAACAGCAGGATCGTGAACAGTCGTTTCTGCTTGTCCTTGAGGCGGCGGCTTTTTTCGATGACGAAATCCAAACCGAACGCGGCCAGCAGGGCGATGGAAAACGAGAACAGGAACATGATCATCGACCAGGCGCGGGTGGATTTGACGTTCGGTATCAGATTATAGAACAGATAGAAAAACCAGGTGTTGCCGGCCAAGCCATAGATGACCGCGAATAGCGCTAGTCCGCCAAAAAACCAGGTCTTTCGAGATCGGATCATGCCCACGGCGACTACTGCCAGAAGCAACGGTATAACGCCAGCGTACTCGGAATTGTCTTTGAAATAGTTGCGGCCCCAATAGCTGTTTCCCTGCTCGCCGGACACGCCGCAGAATTCCGGCACAACCAGCGAGACGACCTCCTCGGGATTCAGCGACCATGACCGGGCCCATTCCTCGCCCCGCTTTTCATCGGAGCGGGGGGAATAGTTTTTCACATAGTCATAGCCGGGATAGAAATGGATGGCCGAGATGGCCAGTCCGACCACGACCGCCAGGGCAAACAACGCCGTCGGTTTGACGAGTTGAGCCGGCTTACGATCATTCACGAACCGGTCGATCACCTTGAAGGCGAAATAGAAGGCGCCGGCCCAAAGAGTATAATACGCCATCTGCGGGTGCGGCGACAGGATGATGATTCCGATTGTCAACCCCAGAAGAGTAAAATAAAGTAACGCCCGGCGGGCGAACCCCAGTTCGATCAGCATGATGGTTAGGGGAAAAAGGGCGGTGACAAACATCTTGCCGTCGTGACCCGGCGCGACCTGGGAGATGAAATAGGCGGCGAACATGTACCCGACCGCCGCCAGCGTCGAGGCGATCTGCGACCTGCCGAACACCCGGGCACAGAGAAACATGGTGATTCCGGCCAAAAAGACATGCAGCAGCATCGTCCAGCCCAGCGCCCGATAGATGGAGATAAAGAATTTCAGAATCGAGAATGGATAGAAGGTATCCCCGTGAAAACCGTCGACGTACGGAATGCCGCAGAACTGGTAGGGGTTCCACATCGGCACCTTGCCGAACTCGTGCACATAATCGACATAGAACGAGCGGAAAAAGATACCGGCCTGGATGGTATCGGAACCATACAGCATCTTGTCGGAAAAGACAAAGACATGAAACAGCGACAGTACGGCGACCAGCAGAACGGCGAACAGGATCAGGTTGAACAGCGCCGGGCGGTTGGTGATATTGCCGCTTTCCGTGGCACGTTGTTTTTCCACCGGGACAGCTCCATCATTTGATTTTAAGGGCGATCAGGGCGGCGATGGCTTCGACGATAATCAGCCAGAGACGGGACGCCAACGATAACGCGGCGGCCACGGCCGGTCCGAAAAAGGGTGCCAGAAGCAACGTCATCACCGCTTCGCGCGGTCCCATCCCGCCGGGCGCGAACACCGCCAAATACCCGATCTGGTAGGCGATTATGAACAACCCGATCACCGGGAATACGGGGGCCGTTTCGACGGTCACTCCCTTCACGAAAATCCAAAAGGACAGCCCATACAGGCTCCAGGCCAAAAAATAACCGCCATAGATCGCCGCCGCAAGGGATTTGTTGATTTTCAGCCGGATGACTTTGCGCTTGAAGAGAACGAATATCCGGTTCAACAGCGCTTCCATGCGTTGGGGATAGAGCACCGTCAGGATAGAAACCAGCAGAATCGCGGCGCCGACGATCTTGAGGCCGGCAGACATGTACGGGATCTTGGCGTAATCGCTGAAGCCACCCGGGGAAAGAAGCAGAAACACTACTCCGCATAACAACCCCGACGGAACCGCGAACAATTGCGTCAGGCCGAACGAGGTCACGGCCTCTTCTTCGGTAATGCCTTCCTTTTTGGCCAGCATGATCATTCCGAACATCTGCCATATCTTGCCGGGGATGTATCGCCCCAGGTTGGCGATGTAGGATATCTTGAAAGCTTTGGCCCGGCCGATTCGTTTGCCGAGCGAGAGGATGATCAATCGCCAAACGGAAGACATGATAAAGAAGGTAAAGACGCACAAGCATGTACCGGCGATTAACAAGGGGTAATTGATTTGCCATTGATACGCAGTGACCTTGCTCCAATTGTCGACGAGTTGCCTGCCCAGGAAATAGAATATCAGGCCGATCAGCACGACCTGAGTTATTCGCCATAGCAACTTCTTGGTTCCAGGAGTCATCGTGGCACACTTTCCTGTTTGGGCATTAGAGAGGCAAACAGATCATAAACGCGGTCGATGAGCACGGGGGTCGAGAAATGGGCCATCGCCCGCTCATGCCCCGCCTCCCCCATGGCCGACCGCAAGTGGCGATCGGAGAATAGCTTTTCCATACATCCGGCCAACGCATCGATATCGCCTGGGTCATACAAAAGACCGTTGACTCCGTCCTCGACGATATCGACTATGCCTCCCGAACGAGCGCCGATGACCGGCCGTCCGGTGAGTCCCGCCTCCACCAAAACCAGACCGAACCCCTCCCCTTCGGAAGACAAAACCACGATATCACTCTGACTGTACAATTCGCCCAGTCTCTGTTGAGCCACCAGAGGGACGAATTCGAAACGGTCGGCCAGATCCTGCCGCTCGACCAGTTCTTTCAATTCCACCTCCAACGGCCCCTCCCCGACCATGATTACCCGAAACGAAACGCCCGTCCGAGCCAACTTGGCCGCCGCCATGATGACATCATCAAGCCGCTTTTGCCGGGTGAAACGCGCCACGGATAGCAGGATGGGCGTCTCGTTTTGGGGCGGATCGGTTTTGGGAAACGTCTCCATGCCGACCGGCATCGGGATGACCTGCACCCGATCTTCGGAGATGACCTTCACGTGCCGCAAGAGCCTTCCCTTAAGGAAAGTCGAAACGACCGTCGCGCAACGCGCCCGTCGATAGACATACCGGCTGAGAATGTTCATGATCCCCTTCTTTTCGAGAAGGGCGATGTCGGTACCATGAGAGGACACGACCAGCGGGATCTTTCTTCGGGCGGCGATCCGGGCGGCGACCAGACCGGGCGGTACCCACCAATTGGCCCAGAGCAGATCGGCGTTCAGACGACGGCAAACTTTGTCGGCCTCGCGATAGAACGACCAGAGGAAGTTGCCGAAAACGATCTTCGTCCACCATGATCCGGCGACCTCCTGGTGCATGCTGCCGCCATAGACGATCGGCGCTTTCTGGGAAAACAGGTAGGGGAAGCGGATGATGTTCACGCCGTCGATGGTCTCTTCACGCGCCAGTCCGGGGGCGTGCGGGCAGACCACGGTGACGGTCAGGCCCCGGTCGACCAACCCCGCAGACAGCCGGTGCAGGTACAGGGCGGTCAGGTCTCCCCGGCGACGGATATAATTATGCGTGATAACGACAATGTTCAACGGTCCTGCTCGTCGGAATCGGCATCATCGCCGTTTATTTCGGATCTCAATTTTTGAACCGCCTGCCGGACGCCGGCCAGCTCTTCCTTGATGGCGGTCAACGCCTCCGCCAGGAAACCGAGGACGAAAAACGACACCCCCATCACCGACAGCAGAATGACCAGATAGAGCAGGGGCCGATGGCCAGCGTTGAGAGCAATCCGCAGATACACGGCGACCAAGCCGACGATTAACGCCGCGATGATCAGTATTGCGCCGGGCACGCCGAAAAACAACAGCGGTTTTTTCAGCAGAGTCATCTGCGACTTGACGGCCAGCATATCCAGCACGCCGACGGGAATCCGCCAGAACCCGGAGAATTTCGACTGTCCGCTGAAGCGGTGGTACAAC